>JAESRE010000032.1 GCA_016764775.1 Alphaproteobacteria bacterium | reverse complement strand
AGCCGCCGAAGCCGGTGTGCAAGCGGGAGATTACATCGTGGAGATTGATGGCGAGCCTGTTATGGGGCTTACGCTGTCCGAAGCCGTCGATAAAATGCGCGGCAAGGTCGGCACAGAGATCGATCTGGTTATCTCGCGTGAAGGAGAAGAAGGCCCTCTGGATCTAACGCTTGTTCGCGATATCATTAAAATCCGTTCTGTCCGTCACCGTGTTGAAGGCAACTCAGGATATATCCGTATTACGACGTTCAACCAGAACGCCGAAGCCGGAGTAAAGAAAGCCATTCAGGAAATCAAAGCCGAGCTTGGCAACAACCTGAACGGTTATGTGCTCGACCTTCGTAACAACCCGGGTGGTTTGCTCAATCAGGCAATTGCCGTTGGTGATGTCTTCCTGAATAAAGGCGAAATCGTTTCCACACGTGGCCGTCACGAAGAAGACACAAAACGTGACAATGCGACTGCCGGTGATCTGGCCGATGGCCTGCCTATCGTTGTTCTGATCAATGGTGGTTCCGCATCCGCTTCCGAAATTGTCGCCGGTGCATTACAGGACCACCGTCGCGCCATCCTGCTGGGTACGAAATCATTCGGTAAAGGCTCCGTTCAAACAGTTATTCCCCTGCCCGGCCATGGTGCGATGCGCCTGACAACTGCGCGTTATTACACACCTTCCGGTCGTTCTATTCAGGCTAAAGGTATTGAGCCGGACATCATTGTAGAGCCGGCCAAAATCGAGACCCTGCAATTCCGCCGCTTGCGCGAGGAAAACCTCAAAGGTGCGCTCGACCGCAGACCAGCCAACGACAACAAGGATGTGAATGTTGAAGTCGATGTGAAGGTCGATGGTGATGATGCCGAAGCTGAAGCCGAGGAAGAGCCTCAGGATTACCAGTTGCTGCGTGCGCTTGACCTCCTTAATGGTTTGACCCTGTATCAAGGCGGCATTGGCGCAACACAGGAAAAAGAGGAAGCCCCTAAAGCCGCTGACAATAAAGGATAGGTTATAGATGGCTGCATCAACCCAAACCGAAAATACGCGTTTTTCACTTAAAAGCTTCGGCATTGGGCTGGGTATTGCCGCTCTCGTTTACATCATTTTGTTCGCCATTGCTTTGTCAGGCAGCGAGAATTCACAGCTCGCCTTGCAAGACCGCTTGGCATCTTTAACCGTTCTGGTCGATAACAAAGATCAATTAGCGATGGCTCAGGACCCTGAGCCATCTGCACCATCCGAAACCGAAGAAACTTCTGAGACAGTAGAGGCACCTGACAACAACGAGGTCCCCGCGGTCGAGCCCGAGGAAGATGTTAATCTTGAAGACCTCGTCAGCCAGCAATCCAGAGCGCTTCGCGAAGCGCCGGTCGAGGGCTTTTATGAAGTTACAGCGGCAGGAAAGCTTCCTATAGCCAAGAGCGCCACACAGACACCGTTTCTAATCTACAGTAAGCCTTTCGTCCTGAATAAAGACCAGCCATATATATCAGTGGTTATCAATGATTTTGGACTGTCCGAGACATTCTCCCGTGAGATGATCGAAACCCTGCCCTCCAACGTCACATTTATTTTGTCACCATACAGCCAAAATCCGGACGACTGGATTACCCGTGCCCGCGCGGACGGTCATGAGGTGTGGCTCGGCTTGCCGATCGAGAATGAAGACTTCCCGCTTTCCGATCCCGGCGCTAAAGGTCTCCTGACCCGTGTAAGCTTGCAATATAATCAGGACCGCCTTGAATGGGTATTAGGACGCACGGTCGGCTATACGGGTATCGCAGCCTTTACCGACACCGCATTGGATGATGCGCGTAATGTTTTTGAAAAAATGGCCCGCGGTGTACTTGGACGCGGTTTAGGGTACTTCGAAATGAATGCCGGCGATGACAGCTTTGTCCTGCCGTTTGCGAAGGAATTGAAATCCCCGCACGCACATAACAGCGCAACCATTGAGGTTCTTGATGAAAACAGCGCCGATGTTAAACAGATTTATGCGAAAATGAACCGTGACGGTCATGCGGTCGCTTTGATCGAACCGTCACCTGTTAACCTGAAAGCTCTGGACGCCTGGCTGACTTCGCTACAAGACGGTGGTATTGCGTCCGTTCCTCTTTCTGCTGTGGCTGCGCCGGATACAGAGCGAAATTAGTTTTATGAGTTTTAAAGATCGTCCATACAGACCTTGCGTCGGTATCGCATTATTTAATGCGAATGGCCATATATTCGTCGGCGAGCGTATAGACACGCCCGGCGCATGGCAAATGCCACAAGGCGGTATCGATGAGGGCGAAGATCTGGAAACGGCGGCCTTTCGTGAACTGGCTGAAGAAGCGGGCACGGACAAAGCCGAAGTTTTAAGAGTATCCGAAAGCACAACCCGCTATGACTTGCCCCCTCGCCTGCGCAACAAGCTTTGGAACGGTATGTATCGCGGACAGGAACAGCACTGGATTGCCATGCGGTTTCTGGGCAGTGACAGCGACATTGATATTCAAGCCTTTGACCCGCCGGAATTCAGAAGCTGGCAATGGGTGGCTTTCGAAGACACGCTGGACCTTATCGTGCCGTTTAAGCGCGATACGTACAGGCAGGTCATCGAGTTTTTCAAAGACCTGCCCTAAAACGCTTTATGGATTGAGTGGGCTCCATGCGGGGTCGGAACCATCCTGCGGCGTTCTCAACCACCGTTCATTATAGCCTGTGATATCAATCGTATAAATTTTGGCTTCGCGCTGACGACCGCCCGGACCTACGGGACGTTCCTTGAAGTATGTAAGAACACGTCCGTTCGGTGACCAGCTTGGTCCTTCAACGTGGTAGGCGTTGGTGATCAAACGTTCACCTGAACCGTCGGGGCGGATAACACCAACATAGAACTTGCCTTGGTACATGCGCGTAAAGGCAATCAAGTCGCCACGGGGTGACCATACAGGGTTGGCGTAACGCCCTTTTCCGAACGTAATGCGTTGTGCATTCGAGCCATCCAGATTCATTGTGTACAGCTGTTGGCTGCCGCCGCGGTCGGATTCAAATACGATGCGTTTGCCGTCCGGTGCATATGAAGGCGCCGTATCAATGGCCGAGTTATTGGTCACACGGCGCAAGCGACGGCTACTCAGTGGCATTTCATAAATATCCGTATTCCCGTTTGTCGCCATAGACATGATCACTTTGGAACCATCAGGCGAGAAACGCGGCGCGAAGGTCATGTTCGGAAAGTTACCGAGCTTTTCATGCCGCCCTGTATTGATGTCATACAGGTAAACTTGCGGTCCTTTATTTGTGTAAGACATGTATGTGATTTGCTGGCGTGACGGAGAGAAACGCGGAGTAAGCACAAGCTCGCGTCCGTCGGTCAGGTATTTGTGATTCTGTCCGTCCTGATCCATAACAGCGAGACGTTTAACACGGCGTTCAGGGGAACCACTCTCGGCAACATAGACAATACGTGTGTCGAAGTATCCGTCCTCACCTGTCAGGCGTTTATAGATTTCATCCGAAATGATGTGTGAAATACGACGCCAGTTTTCAGGGGTCGTCATGTAGGCAAAGCCGATAAGCTGTTTCTGTGCAAAAACATCCCAGAGGCGGAATTCAACGCGTGTGCGGCCATCATTTGTCTGTGTTACAAATCCCGTAACCAAGGCTTGCGCCCCGACAGCACGCCATTCACCAAAGCGCGGGCCTTCTGTGTGAATCGAATTGGTCGATTGCACAAAGGCGCGTGGGTTAATGGGGTCAAATAAGCCCGAGCCTTCAAGGTTTGATGTAATAACGCCCGGAATTTGCGTCGCGTAATTCTGATGTTGCGGACTTTGTGCGTGGAATGTCGTGATCGCAATCGGGAGCGGTTCTACAACGCCGCGTGTCAAATCAATTTCGATCTCCGCTCTGGCTGTAACAGGTAACAAGAGGATTGTTAAAAACAGAATTAGTCTTTTCATAGAATCACCACTCCTTAAATGCGCGATTTACACCAATGCACTTATAACATTGCACTGGGGTCAAAATTAATAACAATTGTCTTCCATTGATCATATTTTTCCGGCGGTAAGTCGAAAGGCGAACAACGTGGGTTACGAACAGCCCTGATTGCAGAATCCGCAGCAGCCCTGAACGCAGGATCACGATTATAACGGCCACCGTCTCGAATAACATCGATATCTCTGGCCGAAGCATCGCGGTTCATTTGCAAACGCAAAGTCACGACTAATTGTTCCGCATATTCGGACCCCGCAGGAATATTCCAGCACGGTTCGATTTGTGAACGCAACGCATCGAGTTCGCTCATGCTCATTTTATTGGCAAAATCAGCCAGCTGCCCCTCCTCGGGGTCAACGGAATCAGGGCGAGGCTTCTGCGCTTCTTCCTTTTCGGTCGGGGTCAGGTCCTTCAGAAGACTATTGATGTCTCTTTCCGGTTCCTTCGGCTTTTCCTTAGGCTTCTCTTGAGGAGGCTTAGGCTTCGGCGGTTTTGGCTTTGGTTTCTCCACTGGCTTTTCCGCCTCAGGCTCAGGCTTGGGAACGGGGTCAGGCTCTTTTACCTGTTCGGGTTCCGGTTCGGGCTCAGGGGGTGGCTTCGGCGGCTCCGGTTCCTTCGGCTTTTCGATCGGCTTTGGTTTATCTTCGACCTTCGGTGGCGGGCGTTGATTGGTTTGTGTTAGCTCGTCGATATCCACCAGTTCAACACTGATCGGCGTGATAATCACAGGGTCTTTTGCAATGAAAGGCAGGCCAATAAATGTGAATGCAAAAAAGACAACGTGAAACAGCAGAGAAACCGTGAACGGTCCCTTCATCGAATATTGCGCGCTTTCCATAGCGGCAGATTGCATATTTCTGGCATGTGCGATCATGAAATTGATCCCTTATGGCCTATTGGCCGTCATTCTCCGAAATGAGAGCGACTTTTGAAAAACCGGCGGCATTGATAGAGCCGATCATCCGCATGACGCGGCCATATTCCAGCCCTTTATCCGCACGAATATAAACGCGGCGTTCATCGGATGCGTTCCCGGCGGTAATCATCGCTTCCAGTTGGAATTTCAAACGTTCTTCCTTGATTTCGGTATCACCGATATAAATTTTGCCGTCTTCGGCCAGTGTAATCTCGATCGGTTTGTTATCGGGGTCAGGAATGGCGTTAGCCTCCGAGGACGGCAAATCAACCGCAACACCGGATGTGAGCAAGGGTGCCGCCACCATAAATACGATCAGCAACACCAACATCACATCGACGAACGGCGTAACGTTGATCTCCGCCATCGGGCGGTATGTTCCGCCTGTTCTGCGCCCGCGGCTGCGTGTTTTGGTTGCGAGGGTAGCGCCCATTATTCGGCTGCCTTTCTGCTGGTGCCGTTATCATCCTGTGAGTCGAGATGTCGGGAAAGAATAGCCATGAACTCTTCACTGAACATCTCCAGCCTGTCCGCATAGCGGTTTATGCCGTTGGAAAACACGTTATAGGCCACAACAGCCGGAATGGCAGCGACAAGACCAAGGGCGGTAGCGAACAACGCTTCGGCAATACCGGGCGCGACAACCGCCAGAGAGGTGTTGTTGGTCGCGGCAATAGAGGAGAATGAATTCATAATCCCCCATACAGTACCGAACAGACCGATAAACGGTGCGGTCGAGCCGACGCTGGCGAGGAATGTCATGCCACGCTCCAGTGCATTGATTTCCCGTCCGATGGCCAAATTCATTGCGCGCTCAACACGTTGGCGCAAAGACGCTTGCATACTTTCCTTTACGGGCATGCCGCCCGCTACGCCCGCTTGCCATTCTTCCATACCGGCAGAGAATGTAGAGAGGATCGGGTCGGGTTTGGAATTTTTCACACGCTGGTAAATTTTATCGAGTGGCTCACCGGACCAAAATGTGTCTTCAAAGATATTAGCCTTTTTGTTAACGCGCTTAAGCTGTGAGCGTTTACCGAAAATCAGTGCCCAACTCCATAGTGATGCCAGAATAAGCAGGATCATCACGCCCTTTACGATCGGGTCGGCCTGCAGGAACAATCCGATCATGCTCAAATCATGCTCATAACTGCCGAGATTTTGTACGGTTTCCACCGCTGCTGCTGGAACTGCTTCAGCCATGATCAGGCCTCCGTTTTACTAAAGGGTTCGAGTTTTTCACGTAAGTTGTCAGGCAAACGCTTTGGTTTAACTGTGTTCGGATCAACACACACAAGTGTTACGATCATACGGCAAATATCCTTCCCGTCTTTTCGAACATTCTGGTGCATCTGGAAACTGGTGTTTTTCATGTACGCGATGGTGGTCGCGACCTGTAATGCATCATCGAGCATGCTGGGGGCGATATAATCAAGCTCGGCGTGTTTGACGACGAACATAATGCTCTCTTCGTCTTGTAGGGTCGAGCATTGATGGCCGAGGTCACGCATCATCTCGCAACGTGCACGCTCGGCAAAATTCAGATAATTGGAATGGTAGACGATTCCGCCCGCGTCGGTGTCTTCATAATACACCCGGATATCAATTACGTGCTCACTCATCAGTCTTCTTCGAACAGCCCCGCTTGCGGTTGACCTTTTGCTTCGAGGCCAAGGTACTTAAAGCCTTTCGCAGACAGTGTTCTACCACGCGGGGTGCGCTGAACCAAGCCCTGTTGTAAGAGATAGGGTTCGATCACATCCTCGATCATATCGCGTTGTTCGGATAGCGCAGCCGCAAGCGTTTCAACGCCCACAGGGCCGCCGCCGTAATTTTCCGCAATACATGTCAGGTACCGTCTGTCCATCGTATCCAGTCCGCTGCCGTCGACATCGAGACGCTTCAGCGCACCGTCGACGAGGGCTTTGTTAATTGTCTTGGCACTCTCTGCCTGTGCGAAATCACGCACACGGCGTGTCAAACGTCCTGCAATCCGTGGAGTTCCGCGAGAGCGTTTGGCGATTTCCAGTGCGCCGTCATCGGCCAAAGGCATATTCAGTAACCGCGCAGTACGGGAGACGATGTCCGCCAATTCTTCGCCTGTGTAAAATTCAAGGCGTAGCGGAATACCGAAACGGTCGCGCAAAGGATTGGTCAGCAAGCCCGAACGCGTAGTCGCCCCGACCAGAGTAAACGGGACCAGATCGATTTGGACCGAACGTGCGGCGGGGCCTTCACCTATGATCAGGTCGAGCTTTCCGTCCTCCATCGCGGGATAGAGAATTTCCTCAACCGCAGGATTGAGGCGGTGAATTTCATCAATGAACAAAACATCATTGGGCTCGAGGTTGGTCAGGATCGCGGCAAGGTCGCCCGACTTTGCGATGACAGGACCGCTTGTCGCGCGGAAACCAACGCCGAGTTCTTTGGAAACAATCTGTGCGAGCGTCGTTTTGCCCAAGCCGGGTGGTCCGAAGAGCAAGACATGATCCATGGCGTCGCCACGCGCTTTTGATGCTTCGACAAAGACTCGTAAATTATCACGTAACGCCTGCTGACCGATAAATTCATCGAGGCTTAAAGGGCGTAACGCCCCCTCCTCGCCTTTTTCAAAATCCTGCGGCGCGGCTTCGAGGTCTATGTTTTTCGCTAACTCGCTCATGCACTCAGCTCCTTCAGGGCGAGGCGGATGAGGTCTTGGAGGTTATCGTTGGCTTCGTCTTTTGCGCGCATGACGGCCTGATAGGCATCGGCGCGGGAGTAGCCGAGGTTGATGAGCGCGGATACGGCGT
This sequence comes from Alphaproteobacteria bacterium, assembly GCA_016764775.1. Classification (GTDB taxonomy): domain Bacteria; phylum Pseudomonadota; class Alphaproteobacteria; order Micavibrionales; family Micavibrionaceae; genus TMED27. Next base: position 22,281 of record JAESRE010000032.1, on the reverse strand, counting down.
CCTGATCATTTGATCCGGCTTCGGTTTTGGGTGCTGTCCCCGATTGATCCACAAACCCATCCACGGATTTTGGGGATAACTCCATGTTTGCCGCTTTATCTTTCAGTTCGGTGAGGATGCGGGTGGCGAGTTTAGGACCGACACCGTCGGCTTGGGTGAGTATGGCTTTATCCTGCGCCGCGATTGCGAGGCCAACTTTTTCAGGTGGGCAGACGGAGAGGATAGCGAGACCCGCCTTCGCGCCGACGCCTTGGACGGATGTCAGAAGCTTGAACCATTCCTGCTCCACCGTGTCGGCAAAGCCGAAGAGCGTAATAGCGTCTTCGCGCACATTGGTTTCGATATAGAGGCTGGCGGGATCGCCCTTTGAGCCGATCTTGCCCAAGGTGCGTTGGCTAGCATTGACCAGATACCCTACGCCCTGCACATCGAGGATAAGCGAGGTGCTCGTAAAACTATCTATAATACCACTCAGTTTGCCGATCATGATTTAATCCGTCAGGTAGAAATCGATAGTGGTGACGACACGGACATCCTTTTCAATTTTTTCGGAATCGGAATATTCGCTGCCGACATCGCGGATGAAGAAGCTGCCCTGACGTGCGCTACGGATCGAACCGACTTTTACACCTGCGTTCGACGCGAATTCATTGGCGGCGATACGTGCGTTCTGTGTCGCTTCACGCAGCATGTCGGGTTTAATGTCATTGAGGCCGGTGAAATAATATTTCGGCGGCGTGTTCTGGATATTGATACCTTCGGCGATCAGCTTGTTGACGTTACCGCGCACCTTTTCAATCTGGCGCACCTTCGCGGTTTCGACGTTAACCGAACCCGCAAGGATATGTTTCTGATCCACTAGCTGTTGGCTGCTATTGCGGAATTCCTGATAACGGTAATCGATCACGCCGATTTTGATTTCATCGTCGGTAAAGCCGTTTTCTTTGAGCAAAGAGATAATGGTTTGCTGATGTTTTTCAGCTTGTTTGTACAGTGCGGGAATATTGGCGTTTGCGCCGCCTGCCAGATCAAAACGCAAGGTCCAGTTCGCGGTGTCGGCTTCAACGCGCCGTTCCGCCAGACCTTTGGCTTCCGCGGTGTTCACAGCCACCTTGGCGTTATACATCATTTGGCCGACGAAATAGCCGCTGGCCGATAGGCCGAGAGCGATAAAAACGCCCAGTAAGATTATTCCAAGCGGTGCAGTGTTATTCTGGCTCATGATGCTCTCCATCTCTTTGATTTCAATGAGCAATCAGCAGATTACTCAGTTCGTTCCCCGATTTAGGCAACACGGGGGGATATATTTAAAGGTCTATAATGCGCGTGTGTGATCGCCACGGCAAGCGCGTCAGCTTCATCCGCGCCGATTGCTCCACAGGCTGGCAGAAGTGTTCGGATCATCAATCCGACCTGCTCTTTTGCAGCGTGGCCCGTACCGACGACCGACTTTTTGATTTTATTGGCGGAATATTCACTGGTGGGAATGCCATAGAGTGCGGGGACAGCTAATAAAACACCCCTTGCTTGCCCGAGTTTTAAGGCGCTGGCGGGGTTTTTGTTCACGAAGGTTTCCTCGACTGCGGCAGAGTCAGGTTGATGGTTTTTGATAACATCAGCGAGTTGCTCGTGCAGGGTCGCAAGGCGCATAGCCAACGGCGCTTTGGGGTCTGATTTGATCAGGCCACAGCCAACATAGGTGAGTTTCGAGCCTTTGCTTGAAACTATTCCCCATCCTGTTTTTTGTAAGCCTGGATCAATCCCTAGAATTTTCATGTTTTTAAGGATACCAGAAAATCAGAACGAAACAAGAACAATGTTATGAAGGGGGGTATTAGCCCTCAGCCATTACTTTTTCCATGATTTCGTCGGAGGCTTCGAAATTCGCGGTGACGTTTTGCACATCATCACTATCTTCGAGTGCATCGATCAGTTTGACAACAGAGCGCGCAGTGTCTTCATCAACTTCGGAAGTGACGTTGGGTTTCCAGATCAACCCCTGACGTTCCGGTTCGCCGAATTTGGCTTCGAGCGCATCACGCACATCTGCGAAATCATCGGCTTCACAGAGAACGGTGTGGTATTCGTCATCGCTTTCGACATCGGTCGCACCCGCTTCCAAAGCTTGTTCGAACATTTCATCGGCTGTCGCTTTGTCGGCCGGAAAGACAACTTCGCCCACGCGGTCGAACATAAAGTTCACCGATCCGGTCTCCCCCATGTTTCCGCCGTTTTTGCCAAAGATGGAGCGGACTTCGGACGCCGTACGGTTACGGTTGTCACTCAAACACTCAACGATGATGGCCACGCCGCCTGCGCCGTACCCTTCGTAGCGAATTTCTTCGTAGTCTTCGCCCTCGCCGCCGCCTGTGGCTTTCTGAATGTTCTTTTCAATGCCGTCTTTGGGCATGGACTGGCCCCGTGCAGTGGCGATCGCCAGACGCAGGCGCGGGTTCATGTCCGGATCAGGGCCACCAAGTTTTGCTGCGACATAAATTTCACGCCCCAGCTTCGAGAAGAGCTTTGCACGCTGCGCGTCTGCTCTGCCTTTTTTATGTTTGATGTTTGCCCATTTGGAATGTCCGGCCATATTTTTTCCTGCTTTTTTGTCAGTGAATCTTGTAAAGACACGTTAACCAAGCGTTTGAGGGCGTTCAAGTATGTTTTCTCAAAAGACCTCTTGTGAAATGCAATAAAATATTCCAAATTTTACAGCGCGTTGTGCTAAAATAATCTTTGAAGAATTCAAAATAATATTGGGGCGGGATGGCTTACGATTTTTCTGACGTATCCGTATTAATTGTTGAAGATAACCAGCCTATGGTTGATCTGTTAAAGTCCCTCCTTGAGGCGTATGGCATTACAGACGTGCACAGCGCAAAGGATGGTGATGCAGGGTTCGAGCTTTTCAAGAAAGAGCTTCCCGATTTGATTTTATCGGATTGGATGATGAAGCCTGTCGACGGTATTTCCTTTACGCGGCGCGTGCGCAACGATGTTTCCAGCCCGAACAAATTCGTGCCTGTCATTCTGATGACCGGTTTCAGCGAAAAGCGACGTGTGATGCAGGCCCGTGATGCGGGCGTTACAGAGTTTCTGGTCAAACCTTTTAATGCACGCGATCTTTACCGCCGCATTGTTCAAATCATCGAGCGCCCGCGTCAGTTTGTGCGCTCTGAAGACTTCTTCGGCCCCGACCGCCGCCGTAAACGCGAAAGCAGTTATACCGGTCCAAAAAGACGCGAAGAAGATGACAGCAACGACAGCAGAGCCGCAAAGCAGACTGCAGACAAACTAAAATAGCGAGACGTAATTGAGCAACGAAAACGACATGATGGTTCCGCACTATAACCTTAAGCCACGGCGTAAGGCGGAGTTTATGCGCCCGGTTAACATGCTTAAACAGAAGGTCGGCACAGGCGGTTTGAGTGATGACATTCTCGACCGCGCACAAAAGTTGCTTGAAGAAAATACGTCCGATTTTAAACCACTCGCCATCGTTTATCTGGCCTCTTTAATGAACGGTATCAACATGGCGAAAGGTGCAAGCGAATCCGACGATGCGGAGGAAGTGATCGCCAACATGCTGTATCCGGCAATGCAGTTAAAAGCCAATGGCGGCATGTTTCAGTATTCGTTGATGACCATTATTGCAGACAAGCTGATCCAGTTTCTTGAGGTCATAAAAGACCCTGATATCGAAGCCGTTGAAATTGTGCTGGCGTTCCACACCACGATGGAAGCGGTCATATATGGTGAAATCAAACATGACGGCGGTAAGCAAGGCAAAGAGCTCCTTCATGCGCTTACCGATGCTTGTATGCGTTATTTCGCCAAACATCCGGAAACCTACATTAATTAATGTGGGCGCTTTTCTTTCCCAAAAGTAGATAAAATTTTAGATAAACTCTTAATATAATTACGCTTTTGCTAATACAACCTTTGGTAAAATAAAAAGAAAAAGGTTGGGTGGCTATGAATAAGTATTTTCAGCACATAAAGCGCTACTTTTCCAATGAGGAAGCTTCTACACTCCCCATAGTTGCGCTCGCTTTCCCCGTTATCATAGGTTTTGCAGGACTTGGTACGGATGCCGCGTACTGGATGTCCGAAAAGCGCGAGCTTCAGGCAGCGGCTGATGCAGCCGTTCTGGCTGCGGGTTTCGAGCTTGCTAATGATAGCTCCGAATACATGGATACAGCTGCATTCAGAGAAGCCGGAAGGAACGGTTATCATTCGGATGCGAATGGCGTTATGCAGCTCAACACGGTTAGCTCAGGATCCGACGGCACAGTTCTGGCCGTTACACTGACGCAGGATGCCAACACGTTCTTTTCCAAAATCGTTTTCCCCGACCCTATTCGCGTTTCGGCTTATGCAGAAGCCCATATTTCAGGGGTAACGGGTAATTTCTGTATTCTGGCGTTGGAAGAGTTGCAAGATGACTCCCTAAGCACGTTCGGCGCCGTAAACGTCGAAGCCCCGACATGCGGGTTGGCCGTGAACTCCAACAGTCCCGAAGCTTTGACATTGACCGGAAACTCTTCCGTTGAAGTCGGTACGGTTCGCGTTGTGGGTGATTACGACACGCAAGGCGGGTCCGTGAATTTTATATATAGTGACCTCCAGACAGGCACGGCCCCGCTTGATGACCCTTATGATGAGCTGGATGTTCCCGAAGACGGACCTTGTGATGAAAACAACAAGAAGGTTACCTCCTCGACATATCTGACACCCGGACGTTATTGCGGCGGGCTAGATATTTCCGGTGACAGCGATATCGAGCTCGACCCGGGTACATATATTATCGATGGAGGAGATTTAAAAATCACAGGATCAGGGACCATTACCGGAGATGACGTGACGATCATCCTGACCGGTGAAGGCAGTAAATGGGCACAGGTTGATATTTCCGGAAGCCGCGAGCTTTCATTATACGCTCCGGATTCAGGTGATTATTCAGGCGTTGTCTTCTATCAGGACAGAAACTCCCCCTATTCCAAAAATGCCGAGAATAAAATCGTCGGTACCAGTAAAATTTCGTTGAATGGTGCGGTATACTTCCCCAATCAAGGCGTGCGCTTCGGCGGTAACTCCGAGTTTATCGGTGAGACAGAGCCGTGCACACGCCTGATTGCCAGAACAGTTACACTGGCAGGTAACCCATCAATCGGTAATAACTGTGAAGGGTATGACGTTGAAGATATCGGAAGCCCGACCGTTAAATTGATTAAATAGCCATGTTGAGAGCCAGAGCAATTAAATACTTCAAGAAGGACGAGAGCGGTGCCTCCGCTATCGAGTTTGCAATCATTGCCCCTATTTTCATTCTTCTCATTGTCGGAACCGCCGATATGGGATTTTTCGTGCTTGAGAAAATGAAGCTTCATAATGTGGTGCAGACCACAGCCGTCTATGCAGCGCAGGCGGGCAGTACGGACAGCGTGCAAACCGTTGCGCAAGAAACGTATCAGGGTGATTTTGCCGATCTGAATATTACATCCGTAATGGAATGCGAATGCTCAGACGGTGTTGCGAGCGGATGCCCGTTGAGTTGCGGAAGCGAAGATTACCAAAGGCGCTTTGTGCTTATTAACGGCACGGGCAATTTCACGACGCTCTTTCCTTACCCCGGCTTGCCGGAGAATATCAGCATTTCAACACAAGCCAGAGTGAGGGTAGATTAAATGTTTCGCCTTAAAACGTTCTGGCAAAAGTATTTCAAACAAACCGACGGTGCTACGGCTGTTGAATTCGGTCTGGTCGCCCTTCCCTTTCTGCTGACTATATTCGGTGTCATGGAAACGGGGCGTATGATGTGGGCGATGAATAGTATCCACTACACGGTCGAAGAGACCGCGAGATACGCATCAATCAATTCCGATTTAACCAACGCCGAATTTTCAACATATGCGCAGGATAAAATGGATGGGATCCTGATGGGCGCATCACAAATCAACATGACCTCCTCCACCTTCACTTCGAACGGCATCGATTTCATTGAAGTCGAAGGGACATATCAGATGGATACGATGATTTCAGGGTTGCTACCCGAAGGTTTCGGCTCTTTCGAATACTCGGTAGCAGCCAGAAATCCCGTCATTCAATAGAGCGCTATAAAACTCTTTTTCAAAAAGGGCTTTATCCCTGAGATTATAGTGCGATAATTACCGCTATGAGCGGAACCACAGACAACGACACAATCCCTGACGCAGATACTCCGCGGGAACACAAGACTTCGGCAGCAATATTGTCTGTACTGTCCGCTGTTGTCATCCTGATCTTTTCATACTCTCTTTGGCACACATTCAAGAAACAAGAGCAAGAGCTGACCCAGACACACATGCGTGAAGTCTTGCTCCTGCTCTCCAATGACATCACCCATCAGGTACAAAACTCGGTCTTTGCATTAAAACGGATGTCGATGCGATGGGGTGAACGCGGTGGTATTCCCGAAGATGAATGGCTAAGTGATGCGAGAAACCACCTCGAACATTTCGATTTCCTGACCACTGTTGAATGGATCGATAAGACATATCATGTGCGCTACGTCGAGCCCCTGGAAGGAAACCACAACGCGGTCGGTTTAAATATCGTTTTTAACGATGAGCGCAAAAAAGCATTGGAAGGTGCGGCCGAAAAAAACACGCTGACCCTTACCCCTCCTTTTGAAATGGTGCAAGGCTATCGAGCTTTCATAGGATACGCGCCGATTTACACAGACGGCGAGTTTGACGGTTTTATTGCCGGTATTTTCGATACCTCCACGTTTTTTGAAGGCCTGATGGAGAAGGAAAACCTTTTGGGTTTAAACGTACGTTTTTCGGATGGAGACAGCATCATATTCCAGAACGCGCAAGACGCTCATTTCAGCACTATAGCAGTCAGCAAGACTTTACCGCTGTTTAACAGGCAGTGGAGCATCACGCTCAGCCCAAGTGACCGGTTTTTAAAAAACCGCAAAACGTATTTACCTGAAATCGCTTTAATTTGCGGCGCGCTCTTTTCCATACTGGTTGCTTTTGCCGTGTTTACCGCCATTGTGTCCGAAAGGCGAAATAAAAAGCTGCGGGCACAAAGTTTAATGCTCAAGCACGCGAACGCCGAATTAGAAGAGTTCGCATACCGCACATCTCACGATCTTCGATCTCCTCTTGTTTCATCATTGGGCTTGATTGATTTGGCGCGACAAATGATAGAAAGCGGCAACACCGAAAAGGCGACAACAAGCCTTGAACACAGTCATAAAGCCCTCACCAAGCTTGTTAGATTAATTGAAGATATTCTGGCCCTCACTCAGGTCAAAAATGTCGATGAAGCAGAGACCGAAATCAATATAGAAGAGCTGGTCGATGAGGCTCTGGACAAGTTTTCTCACATGGAAAACTACGAGCGCATCAGCTTTCATAAGGACCTGCAATACACGCAGCCCTTGATGTTGAAAAAAAGCCGCATCACCCTGATCGTCGAAAACCTGTTGTCGAATTGCATTAAATATCAGGACCCCGAAGAGAAAACTCCGTATGTAAAGGTCTCAACCTATTTGGAGGGCACCAATTTTGTATTGGCCGTTGAAGATAACGGTCTCGGCATTCCCGAAAAGCAACAAGCCGAAATGTTTACCATGTTCAAACGGTTCCACACGCGCGTGTCGTTCGGCTCGGGGCTGGGCTTGTACATGATGAAGAAAAGTGCGGATATTCTTGGCGGAGACATTGTGTTTGAAAGCCCCGCCAAAGGGTCCGTTTTCAAAATTATCCTCCCCGTAAAAAAACAGGCGCTCGGGCTATAAGCCGGCGCCTGCCTTTGTTCGTGACGGTATGTAATTTAAGCCGCTTGTTTTTCGTGCTTGCCTTCACAAAACTCTTCAACTGTTTTGCTACAGAATGCCGGCAAGTCATCGGGGTTGCGGGATGTCGTCAAACCTTCATCAACCACAACTTCTTCATCAACCCATTCACCGCCTGCGTTTTTGATATCCGTCTTCAGGCTTGGCCATGAGGTCAATTTACGCCCCTTTACGACATCCGCTTCCACGAGTGTCCACGGACCGTGGCAAATGGCGGATACGGGTTTATGTTGTTCAAAGAATGCCTTGATGAACTGAACGGCTTTTTCATTCACTCGCAAAGCATCCGGGTTGTGTACACCGCCCGGTAAAATCAGGCCGTTATATTCCGAAGCCTCCACTTCATCGACGGTTTTATCGACATCGAATGTGTCGGCTTTTTCATCATGATTGAAGCCCTGAATCTTTCCGGCTTCCAATGAGATAATCTCTACAAATGCGCCTTCGGCTTCGACGGCTTCTTTCGGCTTTGTCAGTTCAACCTGCTCAAACCCGTCGGTTGCAAGTATGGCAATTTTCTTTCCTGCTAGTTTAGACATAGCGTTTCTCCTTTTAGAATTCTGGTAGGTGATAAACTAAAGCGCCCGACAAGGCGCTTTAGCTATCGTATGGTTATTGGTCTTGTCGGTAATCAACTTGAGAGATCAGTGTGACGTTGCTCGCCATGATCTCTTGAGTATTGAAGAAACCTTCATCAATGCGTCCGCTTACGGATACACGGTCACCTTCTTCAATACGGTCATCAGCTAATGGGTTTGCGCTGAGTTCGCTGACATCGACTTTCATTTTCTGGCCTTGGCTGTTGATCGTGAACTCTGTTCCGATCACATTTTCAACCGTACCGCGTGACGTAACATATGCGCCGTCTTCATGTCCGTTGACGAGGCCTGCGCTGTCGACAGTCGGTGTGCTTTGCTCGGCCATGCTATCTTCCGGATCTTGCAGATACAGGTATTGATTATCTTCTTCGAGATAAATGCTGTCTGCTTCGAGTTCGCGGTCACTAAACCAGCCTTCTTCGATTTCACCACTAACGGTTACACGTTCACCGTTCTGGATTTGCTGGTCGAGCCTGTTGTCCCAGACCCAGTTATCGACTTCGACAGTGATTGTACCGTCACCGGTTGAAAGCTCGAATTCATTCTCTTCAATGTTTGAAGCTTGACCACTCAGGGTCACCTGTGAATTTCCTGCAGCTTGCGCAACATTTGGCAAAGCAACAGCAGTAGCGGCCAAAGCCATTACGAGTGTTGAATATTTCATGATTGCATCTCCTTTTTAGTTATAGATTCATTTCATGCGTGAGTATTTGTGCAACGCGAGAGATGGTGATTAGTTCCAATATTAGTGGAACCAAATGGCTCCGGACGCGTTTTCCCATAAACCGAAAAAGGAGATTATTATGGGTTATAGTTTAGTCGGATTAGTCGTATTGATTTTGGATATTCTGGCCATCATCAGCATTCTGCAAAGCGGATTGAGTACAGGCGGTAAAGCGCTCTGGATCCTGCTGGTACTTGTTTTGCCGGTCATCGGGATGATTTTGTGGTTTGTAATCGGCCAGAAAAAAGTCGCCGTTTGATAGCAGCCTGTATACCGAGAAGCACGGTGCATAATGCGCGCCGTGCTTTTTGTTTGAATGGCGCTACCAAATAAAGCCTTAATATTTGACATAATTTTAATTTTCGTATAAAAATTCGCCCATTCGATAAAGGGTAAAAGTTATGATCGAAACGACACTGGAACCAACAGAGGAATTTGCCGCCACAGCGCGCAATTCAGCTCAAGCACTGCACACGTTTAAAGAGCGTAGCGCGGCGCAAATCGAGAAGAAAATTGAGGAAGGCGAACTCGTCGGTCCTGATATCGAGCGTGCCCAGCAAGGCCGTGAGAGAGCCATCGTGAAATTACGCGATATGCTTGCTCTCGAGTTGGCTGTTAAGTTTGAATTCGATCAGGATATTCAGTTCCCTGACGGGAATGTTGCGCTTGAGCGTGGACGTGAGTTGCTGGATTCCCATGCGAATGAAGCCGCGTTCGACACGCTTGAAGCTTAAGACCTAAGCGACTTTTTCGGGCATAACTTCCGGTAGAACACCACCGAGGCGGATCGGTTCGATCGATTTGGCCTTGCCTGTTTTCTCATTGGCAATCACCAGACATCCGCACAACGTTGCCTTGCCTTTTGCGGGGCGCATGCGCTCACTCGGCATCTTCTTAACGAAGCGGTGCATGGCGATTTTCTTGTCCATACCGATCACGCTGTCATAATCGCCCGTCATTCCGGCGTCGGTCTGGTACGCCGTGCCTTTTTCAAGGATGTGGCAATCCGCAGTCGGCACATGTGTATGTGTTCCGACAACGGCCGTGACCTGCCCGTCTATGTGGTGGGCGAAGGACATTTTCTCCGACGTGGTTTCGCCGTGAAAATCAACGAAGATTGCATCAGCCGTTTTGCCGAGCTTTTCATTGGCGAGCACATCACGAATACCTCTGAACGGGTCATCGATGGAATCCATAAACAGGCGCGCCATTGCATTGACCACCAAAACGGTGCGCCCGTCTTTTAACCTGTGTTTGACAGCGCCGCTACCGGGTGTGCCTTCGGGAAAGTTGATCGGGCGTAGCAAGGTTTTGTCCCGTGCGATGTAGGGAATAATCTCGCGCTGGTCCCATACATGGTTGCCTGTCGTAATAACGTCGACGCCCCATTCATAGAACTGCTTACAAATTTTTTCGGTAATGCCTGCACCGTTTGCGGCGTTTTCGCCGTTACAAATGACAATGTCGGGCTGTAATTCTTTCTGAATGCGCGGCATGTATTTTTCGAGCGCTTCCCGTCCGGAACGGCCAAAAATATCTCCGATAAAAACTATACGCATATCAATCTCTGTAATCTGTGATGCCCTGCGGCGTTAAAATAAAGTCCATCTTCTGGTCATGGTCTTCGACAGGCAATGTAAACAAAACGGCCTGATGTGCATAGCCTATACCTATCGCGGTGACATCTTTCATAGCACGATAATGTGCGAGCGTCGCATCATAATATCCACCACCCTGCCCCAAGCGGTATCCTTTTCGGTCAAAGGAAAGCATAGGCACAAGAAAGATATCCGGCGCGACAAATTCATCCCCTTCGGGTTGCAGGATGCCGTAAGGCCCTTTGACGAGCGGAATGACGGGGTCCCATTTCACGAATTTCAGAATGCGTGCATCTTCGTCAATCTTCGGTAAGGCGCATGTGAAGTTTTGGCTAAGGGCCGTTTCCAGTATATGGGTCGGATCGAACTCCCGCCCCTTCGGCCAATAGGCAGCGATGATCTGGCTCTCTTGCGGTTGGATTGTGTCGAAAAACAACGGCGTCGCGGCTTCTACATCTTCACCACGAATATCGGTCATCTCTCTGTGCTGGCGGGCTTGTTCCCGCAAGGACGCTTTTTGCTCGAACATGTTTGATGAATACACTTAAGAAGGTGGGCGCCGCAAGTGCCGTGTACAACGTTGATATCCGCATGGGGCCCTGGTAACCAGGTGGGCACCGTAATAACCAAATCCCCAATGCCGTATACCGCTCAAAGGCGGGAGAGTGGATAAGGTCAGGGACAGTTCCCTATGCGAAAAGCATCGGCCTCCGGGATAAATTTTGTGTATCACGCACACCGCAGCAAACCCGTTGCAATATATGTGGGGTTTTGGCGTAGATTTTCAAGGAAATTTTATAAGAATGCCCACGACAAACTGACTAATTTTATGGCACTTACTACATAAAATTGGCAAAAAGAATAAAAGTTTTCTATACTCCCTCACCATAAAAGAACAAACAAGACAGGGAACGACATGAACGGATTACAAGAATTCAAAGACGGCATTGCCGAAATCTTCGCCGAATATGATGCGGATGATGAAATAAACTACGTCACGGCCAGCACCAGAATGGAAATCGAAATCGAGCGTTTTTCCGTGGCCAATGCGATCGATATGCCCGACGAAGCCATGGACGAAATGTTTTCCGCGTTTTCAGAGCTACAGATCAAAGCATTTGAAAAAGAGCATGTTTCAGAAGCGGAGGCATGCCACATGATTCACGACCGTGCGAAAACCATGTTTGAAGACAGCCGTGGATGGCAAGCCGTCGAGGCCGCGATCAAGCCGTATGTCGACAGAATTGAAGGCAACACCGAAGAACCGCCACAACAATTCGGTCAGGACCAGCAAGGCGGCACGTCTTTTGGTGGTCCGCTCGGCTTTGATATGGGTCTGAATTAATCAGAAAAAGAAATTAAGCGCTTTGAATGCGGCTGGCGATTCGGTCGATGCGTGAAGCCAGATCTTCAATAGCATTGGCAACAGCTGCTTCGTCCGTTTGGTTGGCTTCCGCCTGCTGTGCGTTGGCGTTAGCCGCCGCTGCTTCGTTACGCAGGTCATAGATTTCATCCGCTAACAGCAAAGACGTCAGCACAAGCAAGTGAGACTCGTTCGTTGCAGCGCCTGCGCGGGAGATATCCTTAAGACGGCTGTCCACATATTGACTAAGGTCGGTTACGCGCTGTTCCTGACCGTCTTCACAGAAGATGCCGAAATTGCGTCCGTTTATGGTGATATTAACTTCAGCCATATTAACCGTTCGCCTCTTTCAACACGCCTTCGGCCTGCTCGATGATTTGATCCAGCTTTTGCACGACAGCTTGTTTATCCAAGGCATTTGCGTTTGCAGCTACCGGTGGGCCGCCGAACATATCGCGTTGCTGACCTTCCAGGCTGCTTTCGAGATGCACAACCGTGTTCTCGAGGCCATCAAGAGATTTTTCAAGTTTAACTAAGGCATCAAGAATAACGGACAAGGCGCACCTCACTAATCAAAATATGTTTTCAAAGGATTTGGTAACGCTAGCAGGCGGTAAAATTCTCCGTCAAGCGCGTATGGAGATTTTCTGTAGTTAGCCACAAGAGATTCTCTATAAGAGATTCGTAATGCGTGATCTTGACCTTATGCATCGTTGGCGGCATTGTACGGTGAATTTAAAATATATGTGAGAGTAAAACCCAATGACACAGGCTGCCGCCGTGAGCGAGAATAACACCGCACCCCTTTCCGAAGCACAAATGAAAAAGATGGCCAATGCCATTCGTTTCCTGACACTCGATGCTATTAAGGCCGCGAATTCGGGGCACTCGGGAATGCCGATGGGCATGGCCGACATTGCCACGGTGCTGTATTCCAAATTTCTGCAATTCGACCCAAAAGACCCGACATGGTTTAACCGTGACCGGGTCATTTTTTCAAATGGGCATGGCTCAATGCTGCCCTACTCTCTGGCTTACCTCACAGGTTTCGACAAAATCACACTGGACGAGATCAAGAATTTCCGCCAGCTCGGCTCCCACACACCGGGCCACCCGGAAGTGGATTTCGATGCCGGTATCGAAACAACCACCGGACCATTAGGCCAAGGTATTTCCAATTCCGTCGGCTTTGCATTAGCGGAGCGCATCCTGAACGCACGCTTCAGTGACGACCTCGTCAATCACTACACATATGTGTTTACGGGTGACGGATGCTTGATGGAGGGTATTAGCCACGAGGCATGCTCCCTCGCCGGCCATTTGAAGCTGAACAAGCTGATCGTGTTCTATGATGATAACAATGTGACAATTGACGGTACGATTGACCTGACATTCTCTGACAATACGCGTCAGCGTTTTGAAGCCTATGGCTGGAACACGGATGAGATTGACGGGCATAACCCTGCCGAAATCGAAGCTGCGATTATCAAAGCTCAGAAATCCGACAAACCGACATTAATCGCCTGCAAAACCAAAATCGGTTTTGGTTGTCCAACACAAGAATCACAGCCATCCGCCCACGGTGCCATCACCAATGACGATGAAATCGCAGGTGCCCGTAAGAATCTTGACTGGGCGCACGAACCTTTCGAAATTCCTGAAGATATTTTGAACGACTGGCGCGCGATCGGTGCAAAGGGACGCGATGCATCCCATGCATGGAAAAACACTGTGAACAGTGCGGACAAAAAAGACGAGCTTCTTGCTGCGATTGCTTTGGACATGGCGCCGAAAATCAAGCCCATCATTCAAAAAGTGAAAGAACAATTTGCTGCGGATAAACCGAAAGACGCGACACGCAAATGTTCAGGTACGGTACTCAGCTCCCTGATCCCTGAAGTTAAAGAGATGGTTGGCGGTTCGGCTGACCTGACCGGTTCCAACAACACCAAAGTCGGGGATTCAAAAGTTGTTGATGCTGCCGACTACGGCGGCAACTACATTAATTACGGTGTTCGTGAGCACGGTATGGCCGCAGCCATGAACGGACTGGCGCTGCATGGCGGTATCATCCCTTATGCGGGAACGTTCCTGCAATTTGCCGACTATTCACGCCCGGCCATTCGTTTGGCAGCTTTGATGGAGCAACGCGTTATTCATGTGATGACACATGATTCCATCGGTCTGGGTGAAGACGGCCCGACCCACCAACCCGTTGAGCATGTTGCAGCGATCCGCGCGATCCCGAATTGCTACCTCTACCGTCCATGTGACGGAATCGAAACTGCAGAAAGCTGGGAACTGGCACTTAACCGCAAAGACGGCCCGAGTGTTTTGGCGCTGACCCGTCAGGGTATTCCGACAGTTTGTGATAACCGCGATGACAATAAAGTCGCCAAAGGTGCTTACATTCTCAAAGACAGTGACGGCGAACCCGAGGTCACAATCTTCGCTTCAGGGTCCGAAGTTCATCTGGCGCTGGAAGCGGCAGAACAGCTTGGTGCGAATGTCCGCGTTGTGTCCGTACCGTGTATGGAGCTGTTCTTTGAGCAGGATGAGGCTTATATCTCTAGCGTTATCCCGAGCAGCGGTAAATCGATCGCCATCGAAGCGGCCGTTCGTCAAGGATGGGACCGCCTTATCGGGCGTGACGGAATTTTCATCGGCATGGACAGCTTCGGCGCATCCGCCCCTGCAGGTGAATTGTTTAAACACTTCGGCATTACGACCGAGGCAATAATCGAAGCAGCAAAGTAAAACTGGAGAAAAAATAAATGACTTTGAAAGTTGGTATTAACGGGTTTGGTCGCATCGGGAGGCTTGTCGCCCGCGCCATTATCGAAGCCAAGCGTGACGACATCGAGTTGGTCGCCATCAATGACCCCGGCGGTAATTTCTTTCCGCTTTTAAAATATGACTCAGTACATGGCCGGTCGCCGTTTGATGTCGAACGTGAAAGCGATGACTGGATCATTATTGACGGCAAACGCGTCCACCGTTTCCGTGACCGTGACCCCGCCAACCTGCATTGGGACCGCGAAGGTGTAGACATCGTTTTCGAATGTACGGGCCGTTTCAAAGACCGCGAAGGTGCAACGCTGCACCTAAATGCCGGTGCGAAGAAAATCCTGATTTCCGCCCCCGCCGATGATGAAGACCTCACGGTTGTGTACGGTGTGAATGATGACAAGATCAAGAAACAGCACAGAATTATTTCCAACGCGTCTTGTACAACAAACTGTCTTGCGCCCGTTGCCTATGCCCTCAACGAATCAATCGGCATTGAAAAAGGCTTCATGACGACCATTCACGCCTATACAGGCGATCAGAATACGGTCGACGCATCACACAGCGATCCTTACCGTGCGCGAGCAGCGGCTATGAACGCCATCCCGACATCCACGGGTGCAGCGAAGGCCGTGGGCCTCGTGCTTCCGGAACTGAACGGAAAGCTGGACGGCGTATCGATTCGCGTCCCGACTCCGAACGTCTCTTTGGTCGATTTCAAGTTCGTACCGAGCAAGAAAACATCCGTCGAGGAAGTGAATGCTGCGGTGAGTGAATTTGCAAACGGCAAGCTCAAAGGCGTTTTAGGCGTATTTGATGACCCATGCGTATCCTCAGACTTCAATCACGACCCGCATTCAGCAATGTTTGATTTGAACGGCACAAAAGTGATCGAAGGTGACCTCGTTCGCGTGATGGCCTGGTACGATAATGAGTGGGGTTTCTCCTGCCGCATGATCGACACGGCGCTGAAAATGCACGCTGTCGGCTATTAATACAAAAAAAATTCACGATTTCGAATTTTTATATTGACTCGGAAGCGTCAGATTTGCATATTCGTAAGTCTAAACCGTTCTCCGTGGCAAAGCCGGTCTGGAATTCTAGCCTCCAGACCGGCTTTTTAGTGCCTGATTCAAATCAACTATATTCTACTGACGACCACTTATCGGTAATTTAATTACAAAAGCGCTGCAGCATTTATAGCGATTAATACTTTAAATGCGGTCATCGCTCGCCACATGCTATTATTTAAGCACAATTATACCCTAAATATTAACAAATCCTAAAAATTTCCTTGTATAACCCCCTTCTAATTTGCTATAACTAAAGCATGGTTACAAATCTTGCGAAGCGTGCAATGACCACTGAAGGTCAAAAAGCCTGTATGATCATCGATCATCTGGTGGAAGCGCTCGGGAATGAATCTTCATCCTCACTGCGCCGCGCATCGATTTTGGCAGATATCGACCAAAACCCCGGTACAACACAAACCGGTATTATGGAGCGATTAAATCTGGATAAATCGACAGTAAAACGCGAGACGGACTGGTTGTTTGATTATGGCTGCATCCGCGTACAAGACAGTAAAGACGACGGACGCGCCAAAGCAATCGAGATTTGCGGTTATTCGAAACAAGGTTTAGATGCCGCGTTAGGGTATTTCGATGGTGACCACGGCAAATTGCAAATGTTTTTAGACACTTACGAGAAAGTCTCTAAACAGCAGAAGCCAACACTGAGAGATGCTAAGGTAATTGCGACGCTCTATGACAAAAAAAGGGCGACAAAGCAGGATTTGATTGATAAATTGTATGAAAGTTCTGCGGCCACTAAAAATAGAGTCGTGAACAAGTTAATAGAAGACGGAACAGTAAGAGGTACAACAGATGCCGCCTGAGTTTTTAGAATTAGGACCCGATGAGAATGCGATGCTCGCGCGTATGAACGCTGCGACAGGACTTGCTGCAGAGCAGCCGGTTATATTCGGTTGGGAAGCAGATGCCCCGCAATACGCAGCCGCTGCTGCTGAGCATGAAGGTCTGACGAATGGCCTGTTTGACGGAGCTGCCGGAATGGCTGTTACAGAGAAGCCTGCAATCTTCCTCAATATCGGCGGCGCAGAAGCTCACGCTTAATCGCCACTTGTTAAGAATTTAAAGATTGGCTATACCATTGAGGTGTAGCCAATTTTTTTATGTCTGAACCTCAAGGGAATACAAATGTCGAATCAAGAACAACGCGCCAAAATTTCAGCCGGTAATGGTTTCATCGCAGCGTTGGATCAAAGCGGTGGCTCAACCCCGAAAGCCCTCAAGAACTATGGTGTTGATGAAAGCGCGTATTCAAATGACGACGAGATGTTCGCAAAGGTTCATGAAATGCGCAGCCGCATTATCACCGCCCCGCCCTTCAGCGGTGACAAGATTATCGGCGCGATTCTGTTCGAAAAAACTATGGACAGTGAAGTCGAAGGCAAACCAACAGCACAATATCTCTGGGAAGAGCTTGGTGTTGTTCCGTTCCTGAAAATCGACAAAGGTCTGGCCGACGAAGAAGACGGCGTGCAGGTTATGAAGCCTATGCCGACATTGGAAGAGCTTCTGCAACGCGGTAAAGAGAAAGGCATCTTCGGTACAAAGATGCGCTCATGCATCCACAAAGCTTCACCTGAAGGCATTGCCGAAGTTGTCCGCCAGCAATTCGAAATCGGTAATATCGTGCTGTCACACGGTATGGTTCCCATCATCGAACCGGAAGTGAATATTCACGCTAGCGATAAAGCCGAATGCGAAGAGATTTTGAAATCCGAGATACTTAAACAGCTCGCAGCTTTGGAAGACGGCTACCAAATTATGCTGAAGCTGACACTGCCCGAAAAACCGAACTTCTTTAAAGAGCTGATCGAGCACAAGAACGTGATGCAGGTTGTGGCGCTGTCCGGCGGCTATGATCTGGAAGAGGCCTGCACACGCCTGGCCAAGAATGACGGCATGATTGCCAGCTTCTCCCGCGCTTTGACCAACGACTTGCGCGCAGACCAGAGTGATGAAGAGTTCAACGCGGCACTGAAAAACGCGATCGATAAAATCTATCAGGCATCTGTAGGCAATGAGGCAGCGACGCAAGCGGCCTAGCCTTACGGGTAATCACCGCAAATCATTCAAATATCTGATCACGGGCTTGTTCTTGCTCGTTGTCATCCATGCATATGATTATGTGTACCGCCCCGAAATATTGCGCCCGAATATTCCACGTGATGAGATCATCCTAACGCAGGACCGGATAACGCATATTCTGGACGGTGACTTTACAGGCGGCGGACACCTTTACGGAACGGGTCGTGCATGTAAATCCGAATTTCCGCAAAGCTGGGATAGCGAACAAATACTGGAGACAACCAGACGCATCGCGGCGAATGACAACGCCGATTGGCGGCAGGAAGAAAACGGGTATTTCGTGACCGAAGAGATGGTTGAAGGCGTGAATGTGCGGGTTGTGCTCGGACCAGAAAAAAGAAGCGTTATTACCAGCTATCCGATAAACCAGCCGCGCAATCCCTGCCCTTCAAAAAGCCCTGCGAACGATAATTAGGGCTTACCTGTCCAGAGAACTTTATCGATATCATCCGCGCCGCTGGCGAGCATGACGAGGCGGTCAATACCAAGCGCTATACCGCCGCTTTCAGGCAGGCCGTATTCGAGCGCTTCTAAAAACTCCTCATCAATCGGATACCGCTCACCGTACAGCTTTTCCTTGATGTCCATTTCCTCAATAAAGCGCGTACGCTGCTCTTTGGCGTCCGTTAGCTCCCCGAAGGCGTTGGCAAGCTCTACACCGCACACATAAAGCTCAAAACGCTCCGCAAAGCGGGTATCGTCGGGCTTTCGACGTGACAATGACGCCATGCTGGCGGGGTAATCATATAGAATCGTCGGTACGCCCATACCGAGATGCGGTTCGATCTTCTCCGCCATGACGGCATGGAACAGATCATCCCAATTATCGGAATCGGTGACGCGAATCCCCTGCTCCGCAACAGCCTCGGCCAGCCTGTCGCGATCTTCGAGTGCCGCGGCCAGATCAATATCTGCATATTTCTCAAAAGCACCAGCAACGGATAAACGCTCCCAATCCTTAAACGGATCGGCGGTATGCCCATTAAACGAATACTCTGAAATATCGAGCTTTTTTGCGATTGTCCGCAGCAAATCCACACAATCATCCATAATGTCCTCGTAGCCTGCGTGGCTTCTGTACCACTCGATCATGGTGAATTCGGGGCTGTGCAGTTTGGATCCCTCCCCGTTACGGAAGACATGGCAAATCTGGTATAAATCCTTTACCCCCGCCACCATCAGCTTTTTCATGGCGAATTCGGGACTGGTGTGGAGGTAAAGCTCTCGTTCTTTTTGCAAATCAAGGCCGAGAATGTCCGTTTTGAAGGCATGGATATGGGTATCCATCACCGGACAGACCTGCAAGATCGGCGTTTCAACTTCCCAGAAGTCCTGATCGTCGAAAAACGCCCTGACAGCCTTGATCACGTGCATTCGGGCTTCCAGATACGGTTTCTGGTCTTCAAATTGATGCGGATGCCACCAAGCCATAGGGATTCCTTTATATTTATGGGCAAAATAAACCTTGCAATTGCGGCCTCAAGTGAATATAAAACCACTTCAGAATTCAAGGAGTAATGCGATGAAAGCCGAAACACACCCTGATTATCACGACATCACAGTCGTCATGACAGATGGCACAGAATACAAAACACGCAGCACCTACGGCAAAGAAGGTGATGTGATCAAGCTTGACGTTGATCCACTGACACACCCTGCATGGCAAGGTGGTACAGGTAAAGTGATCGAAAAAGGTCAGCTGTCCAAATTCGAAAAGCGTTTTGGCAATTTCGGTCTTGGTGAAAAAGACGACAAGAAATAAGCCAATTTCATACGCTTAATGACAAAACGCCCGATCAACGGGCGTTTTTTTATGGCTGCTGTATGGAAGTGGCGTTTAGGCCGCTTCGAGCTGTTTTAGAGCGTTTTCGAGCTTGTTACGGGTCGTTTCAGCTTCCGCTTTACGAGTTTTTTGCTCCGCTACAATCTCTTCTGGTGCATTCTCGATAAACTTTTTGTTATCCAGCTTTTGCTCGATTTTCTTAATGTCATCTTCGAGCTTGGAAATCTGCTTTTTCAAACGTGCACGCTCGGCGTCGAGGTCGATAATATCGGCAATCGGTAAGATCAGCGTGGTTTTATCGACTACGGTCTGGATTGAGCCTTTCGGCGCGTTGTCGGTCATTTCAATATTCTCCAGACGTGCAATACGCTTGAGAATCTCGTCAAAGGCCTCAAAGCCCGCTTTGGTTTCATCACACGCGTCCTTAACAAGAAGCTGGACCTTCGCCCCCGCCGGAACGTTCATATCAGCGCGGACACTGCGGATTTCGGAGATAATACGGATCAGCCAGTCCATTTTCATGGCGGCGTCTTCACTGACGTTCAGGTCCGCATAATCCGGCCAAGCGGACGTAATCAGCATCTCACCGTTACCAACCATAGATTCGTGCAGTTCTTCGGTGATGTAGGGCATGAATGGGTTCAACAGGACCAATATCTGTTGCAATACCCAGCCTGTTGTCTGTTTTGTTTCTTCGGCGTGTTCGCTTTCTTCCTGCAGGACAGGTTTGGTGAATTCGAGATACCAATCGCAGAATGTACCCCACGTGAATTGATAGATCGCATTTGCGGCCTCATTAAAGCGGTATTCGCCCATAGCCTTATCGATTGCGGCTTGTGCCTTCACAACTTCGCCGACAATCCATTGGTTGGGTGTGTATTCAACAGCCGACGGGTCGAAATCTGCGGTCACTTTGCAGTCATTCATCTCGCAGTAACGGGAGGCGTTCCAGAGCTTGGTGGCGAAGTTGCGGTAACCTTCCACGCGATCCTCTGAAAGCTTGATGTCGCGGCCTTGTGCGGCCATTGCCGTCAGGGTGAAGCGCAAGGCATCGGCGCCGAATTTCTCGATAATTTCCAGAGGGTCCATGACATTGCCCTTGGATTTGGACATTTTCTGGCCTTTTGCGTCACGGACGAGTGCGTGCATATAGACTTTCTTGAACGGGACTTCACCGTCCATGAAGTGCATGCCCATCATCATCATGCGGGCAACCCAGAAGAAAATAATGTCAAAGCCGGTAACCAGCACATCGCCGGGATAGTATTTCTCCAGCATGCGTTTTGTTTCTTCGCTGTCATCCGGCCAGCCCAATGTAGAGAACGGCCACAGCGCGGAGGAGAACCATGTATCGAGCACGTCTTCGTCACGTGTAAGCTTTACGCCCTCACCTGCCTCGGCTTGCGCTTCTTCTTCTGTCTCGGCGACGTAGCATTTGCCGTCTTCGTCATACCATGCGGGAATCTGGTGACCCCACCAGAGCTGGCGCGAGATACACCATGGCTGGATGTTGCGCATCCATTCGAAATAGGTGTTTTCCCAGTTTTTGGGTACGAATTCCGTGCGGCCGTCTTCGACAGCTGCGATTGCAGGCTTGGCGAGTGTTTCGGCATCGACATACCATTGGTCGGTCAGGAACGGTTCGATTACCACGCCTGAACGGTCACCATAAGGGACACTGTTTTTGATGCTTTCTTCCTCGACCAGCAAGTCCAGCTCTTCCAGTTCGGCGAGAACGGCTTTACGGGCCTCATAGCGGTCCATACCCCAGTATTTTTCAGGAATGGTTTCGTGCTCGACAACTTTGGCGCGGCTATCCAGCACGCTGATCATCGGCAGGTCATGGCGTTTGCCGACCTCAAAGTCATTAAAGTCATGCGCAGGCGTAATCTTCACCGCACCCGAGCCTTTTTCAGGGTCGGAATATTCATCGGCAACGATCGGGATCAAACGGTTCGTAATCGGCAATGCAACGGATTTACCAACCATGTCGGTGTAGCGTTCATCATCAGGGTGGACCGCAACGGCCGTATCACCCAGCATTGTTTCAGGACGTGTGGTGGCCACAGTAATGAACTGCTCTTCCTCACCTTCGACGGGGTAGCGGATATGCCACATGCTACCTTTTTGCTCGCGCTGTTCGACTTCAAGGTCGGAGATAGAGGTGTGCAGCTTCGGGTCCCAGTTCACGAGACGCTTGTCTTTATAGATCAGGCCTTCGTTATATAGGCTGACGAATACCTTCAGGACGGCTTTGGACAGGCCATCATCCATAGTAAAGCGCTCACGTGCCCAATCAGGGGACGCGCCAAGGCGGCGAAGCTGGTTCACGATTGTACCGCCGGACTCGGCTTTCCATTCCCATACGCGGTCGAGGAATTTGTCACGGCCCAGATCGTGGC
>JAESRE010000031.1 GCA_016764775.1 Alphaproteobacteria bacterium | reverse complement strand
CGATCGTGCTGGCGATCTTCGGCCTGGTGATCGCTTCGATCTTCGATTTCTATCCCGCGAGCGTGCTGTCGGTCTGGATCGAGATCCCGATTGCGGTCGCGATCGGGTTCACGCAATTCAAAGAATTTTTACGTGGTGCGGCTGAGGCCGATCAGCATTTCCTCAACGCCGCGCCCGAGAAAAACATCCCCGTGATGATGGGGCTTATTGGTGTGTGGTATCGCAACTTCCTCGATTATCGTGCCCATGTGGTTTTGCCGTATGCGCAGGGACTGGATAAATTCCCGCTCTATCTGCAACAGATCGACATGGAATCCAACGGCAAAAGCGTCAGCAACGAAGGCACGTTTGTCGAATACAAAACCGGACCCGTCGTATTCGGCAATGCGGGTACGGATGCGCAGCATACCTTTATGCAATGTCTGCATCAGGGGACGGACACCATTCCTGCCGACTTCATTCTGTTCAAGGACCCGATTCACAACTATGCCGGACATCACAGTATCCTGAACGCCAATGCGCTCGCTCAGAGCAAGGCCTTGATGGAAGGACAGGACAATGAGGAAGAACCCCACCGTTACTTCCCCGGGAACAGACCCAGTTCGACCTTGATCTTGGAACGTCAGGACGCCTATCATCTCGGGCTTTTAATGGCGTTTTACGAACATAAAGTGTTCGTTCAAGGTGCAATCTGGGGCATAAACAGCTTCGATCAATGGGGTGTAGAGCTTGGCAAAACCAACGCAAAAAGCATACTGGAAGCCCTTAACTCCGAAAATAAACCAATAAAAACAGACCCTTCAACAGAATCCCTTCTGAACCACCTTTGCGGTGAAAAGGATAAAAATTTATAAAATTTTAGTGGATGTTGCGCTAAGATGGGGGTTCCATGATGGATAAAAGGCCAGAAAGGCCCCAAATCACAGCGAAGAAGGCGCGAGAATGACACTCCCGGTTCCAGATCCAAGCGAACTGCCTCCCCTGACTCAGGGCGAGCTGGAGGACGTTATCGAACGTCACGCAATGTTCCTTAAAGGCCAGACAGGCGGTGCACGTGCCGTCTTAAAATACCGCAATCTTTCCAACCTTGATTTTAACGGTGAAGACCTTTCCCAGGCCGAATTTACAGGGTCCCTGTTCGTTGAAGCCGATCTGGGCGGCGCCACGTTTAAAAGTGCGTCATTCTTTGCTTGTGACATGCG
The DNA here is from genome assembly GCA_016764775.1 of Alphaproteobacteria bacterium. Taxonomy (GTDB): domain Bacteria; phylum Pseudomonadota; class Alphaproteobacteria; order Micavibrionales; family Micavibrionaceae; genus TMED27. The sequence goes on along the minus strand of JAESRE010000031.1, from coordinate 29,016 downwards.
CAATGCCGATATGAGCAATGCCGATTTCAGCCGTGCCGATTTTCGCGGCGCCTATGTCGCGGGGGCGAACCTATCAGGCGCGAATTTGAGCGATGTGGATTTGCGTGAAGGCAAAATCATGAAGCGCGACCGTTACGGCATTCTTGAAGACCGAAAACGTTCGGGCGGCAAAGGCACCCACACTGTGCTTTCCGGTGCCAAAATGACCGACACCAACATGAAAGGCGCGCAAGCCCATTCAGCCGATTTTTCAGACACCGATATGTCCGGTGTCATTATGACCGGCGCGAATGTAAGCGGTGCCACCTTTGAAGGTGCCAACCTCGCAGATGCCGACCTGTCAGACACCAACCTTAGCGACACCAATATGCGTCAGTCGATCCTGACCGGCACCAACATGACGGGTGCGGAAAAGCTCGGCATGGATAATACCGCATCTATCACCGAACGTGACATGGGCGACAAGCTCGAAAATCTGGGCAAGACGCTTCCCGAATTGCTCGAAGAACACACATTATGGGTCGCCACGGCGGGCAACTCGGGCCGACAGCTGGACTTGAGCGGCTACGACATGCGCGACGTCATTGACCTGCGTCGTTTCCCGCTGACAGCCATTAACTGTATTGGAGGCAACTTTCTCTCCCAAGATTTGCGCAGCGCCGAATTACAAAGCGCGACTTTTGACCGCTCGGATTTTCGTGACTGCAAAATGACCGAAGCCGATCTGCGCGGGTCCAGTTTCAAATATGCACAAATGGCCCGTGTTGATTTAACCTGCGCCCTGCTCTGCCCGCTCGAGTTCAAGAAAGAGGACGGGACCAGCACGATCCAGCGCACGGATTTAAGCGGCGCCAACTTACGCTTTGCCACGCTCACGGGTGCCGATCTGCGCGACATCATCATGATGGGGGTTGATTTGACCAATGCCATCTTAAGCGGTTGTGATTTACGGCGCGCCGACCTTACGGGTGCGATCCTGACCAATGCAAAATTGCTCAATTGCCGTATCGATGATGCGATCATCGATCTCAAAGCCCTGTAAACTTATCCACGCTCTGAAAAGCCGTTTTTAATGCTTCTATCTGACAAACGCGTTCGGGCGCGTGTATTCTAACGAATATGTCCATACGCTATCTGCCAGAGACGCTGATCAACCGGATCGCTGCCGGTGAGGTCATTGAACGCCCCTTCGCCGCGGTAAAGGAGCTGGTCGAGAATGCGATTGATGCGGGTGCCACCGATATCGAAGTCGATCTCAAAAACGGTGGAAAAAGCCTGATCGTCATTCGTGACAATGGCTGCGGCATGGATAGAGACGACCTGATCGCGGCGGTGGACCGCCATGCTACATCCAAACTGCCCGATGATGATCTGGTCAATATCACACATCTCGGCTTTCGGGGGGAAGCACTCGCGTCCATCGCAGCCGTATCCCGCCTGACGATTCACACGCGCAAAGAGAGCGACAAGGATGCCTGGTCAATTACCGTGGAGGGCGGCAAAAAATCCGACCCCCAACCCAGTGCCCATCCAAAAGGCACACAGATCGAAGTGCGGGATTTGTTTTTCGCAACCCCCGCCCGTTTAAAATTCCTAAAAACCGATCGCGCCGAAAGCATGGCGATCAAAGATACGATCACCCGCCTTGCGATGGCGAACCCCGACATCGGTTTCACGATGACGCATGATGGTAAATCGTCCCTGAAGCTGCCACGTTCACTCGACCCGCAAGAGCGCATGCGCGCCATACTGGGCCGTGAGTTCGGTGAAAATGCGATGGAGATCAACGCCGAGCGCGAAGGTATTCACTTGAGCGGGTTTGCCAGCCTGCCGACATTGCACCGTGCGACGATGCAACATCAATATCTGTTCGTGAATGGTCGCGCCGTGCGTGACAAGCTGCTGCATGGTTGTGTCCGCGCCGCCTATATGGATGTACTTCATTCGGGCCGTCATCCGCTGGTCGCGTTGTTCGTCAATATCGCGCCGGAAGACGTTGACGTGAATGTTCATCCCGCCAAAGCCGAAGTGCGGTTCTCCGATCCCGGCTTGATGCGCGGTTTGATCATTAGTGCGCTCAAGCACGCCCTCAACGAACACGGGCATAAAGCTTCGCGTTCAGTCGGGGATGCGATGCTCAGTAAATTCCGCCCTGCCAACAGCACGCCCAATCTTCCGCTTCACCGTGGAAGCAGCCCGCCCGTTCCATCATATTATGCTCACGGCGGCAGTCAGGGTAATCTGGCCGAAGCCCTACAGAACGATTACGCCTCATCGCCCCAATTACCCCCCGCATCCGCGATGTTTGAAAGCGCGCCCGCCGCCAAAGCCGACCAGTTTGTCGAAGACGCCCCGCAAGAACAGGCTTTCCCGTTAGGGGCCGCACGCGGGCAGGTTCATGAAAACTACATCATCGCGCAGAATGAAAACGGGCTGGTGATTGTCGATCAACATGCGGCGCATGAACGTCTAGTCTATGAACGTTTCAAAAAACAGGTCGCAGAAAACGGCGTAGAAAAACAAGGGCTGCTTGCCCCTGAAATCGTCGATCTGGATGAAGGTGATTGCCAGCGCTTGCTGGATTATGCGCCCCAGCTTTCCAAGCTTGGGTTAGAGATCGAGAGCTTCGGCAAAAATGCCATCGCCGTGCAAAGCGTGCCAGCATTGCTCGGGCAACGTGCGGATGTGCAAGGGCTTTTGCGGGACCTTGCCGATGAAATTGCAGAGCGCGACACCGCCGAAGGTCTGGAGGAGCAAATTAACGCTGTGTTGTCGACCATGGCCTGCCACGGTTCCGTGCGGTCCGGCCGCCGGATGAATGCACAGGAAATGAATGCCTTGCTGCGCCAGATGGAGGACACTCCGCTCTCTGGACAATGCAATCATGGACGCCCCACCTATATTGAATTATCATTAGCAGACATTGAACGTTTATTCGGAAGACGATGACACTAGAACCGCCAAGCGTTGAACAGGATAACAAGCCCGAAGGGCAGTCCACTATTCTCAATCTTTATGCCGCTCTCGGGGTCAGCATTATTCTGTCTGTCTTGCCGCTTGCGTCTGCGGCGCTTCTGTCGCTGCTGTTTTTTCTGGGTGTTTTGATCGCCGCCTATGTCGTACGCGGGGATTCCGAGAAAGACGGCTTAAGAGAAAACCACGCGACCTACATTATCCGTACGCTCTGGATTGCGGCGTTTTTCTCTATTCCGACAGCGTTAGCCGCTACGGCCTATATGCAATACCATATTGATAACACGCCGTTTGATCCGTGTTTTCAGGATCTGGCCAATCGCGGGATAGGATGGCTGGAACGTGCAGACTATATGGATATTTACGAAATCGTACAGCCCTGTATCCAGACCTATATCGACGTCAATACAACGATTTTCATCAATGCTGCTATTATCGGCGGCGGACCGATCTTGCTTTACATGGCATACAGGCTGGCCAGAGGGGTAAGCCGCGCGATCAAAGGTTATCGCCTCGCCAATCCGCGGGCGTTGTTCTAAAGGTTATCGAGAAGCGCGCGCGCCGCAGTTAAATCACGCATCATTTCCTTTTCACGCTTTTTCTGCATCGGGTCACGACCGTATTGCTCGGCTTTATACATCTCGTCTTTAAACCGTTCTTCAATGTGGGTCGTTTCGTATAGCGTGCGCGGGTCGATTTCTTTTTCCACGAATGCAAGCGCCAGAACAAGCGAACCGGATAACGGCACAACAAGCTGCAACACCGTAAAACGCAAATCGTCCAGCTCTTCAACGAATAGCTTCACATTATCGTGCGCGGCCGCTTCCTGTTTCAGCGCGGCGATATCCATGGTGGTTGCCAATTTCTGCCCGAAGCGTTTTTCAAACCAGTCGCACCACGGGTTCCAGAGTTTATCCTGCTCCTCGCCCTGCGCCTTTTCCTCAGGCGTATTGGGTGGCGTGCGGTAACAGACCAGATCCGTATCCAGATATTTCAAGACCTGCACCTGCATGGCTTCACGCTCAGCAGAGACCCGATCAAGCTGGGTGCTGAGTATTTGTGTCAGCGGCATGCTGTTGGGTTCGATAACCTCCTCGACGTCCGACCACTCGCGCAACACCAGATTGGCCAAGGCCTCATTCGGCGCGCAAATCGAATTTTTCAAAGGGGTTTTGACCGCTTTACCGTCCAAGAGAATATGCCAGCCTTCCGGCGCTTGTTCCGTGCTGACCAGTTTATAAAATCGCTTCATGTCGTTTTAATCGTTCAAATTGCTATCAGGTTGTTCTTCGACTTGCAGCTCAACAGGCTCCTCGGATACTTCGTCTTCTGCCGGTTGTTCCGCCTGCTCTTCATCAGGAGCGGGAAGCTTCTCTTTCTGGATAATGAAGTCCTTACACGGGTGGTTATCGCTCAAGCCCAGATCGGCGATGCTGAAGGCATAGAAGGCCGGATTCACCGCACCCAGCAAAATGCCGCCCACGCGCTTACCGAGATCCATCATATTCGGGCTTACTTGCAGATCATCAATCGGACCTGTCACATTTACTGCGGCCGAGATGTCACCTACAGAAACGCCTTTGCTTTTCGGGTCGAGCACGATGTCCATGTGGTTGTCTTTGAAGTCGTATGTGCCCTCACCGTTCAATGTGACCAGCCCTGTATCAACAAACACGGCGTCACTTTGTCCTTTGAGGTTTTTGACATCCATATTCACGACCACGCAGTTGACCTGCACTTCTTCGTTTTCTCCGATCTTGGGCATAAGGGCATTGAGCAACCCACCGCCCCAGAACTCGAGCAAGCCGGAGCGCATCTTGGCATCACCGCCGACAAAATCTATGCGTCCCGATAAACCGTCGATCAGGGCATCCAATGATTGGCCCGAGGATTCCAGAGTGATGCCGAGGTCGGCCTTGCCTTCAATTTCGGCATTATCCTTGAACTGCTTTTGCACATAGCCGTAATCGAGGTTTTTAATCAGAATTTTGTTTTTGAATGTTGCCGGTGACGTATCGGCAGCCAGAGAAATTTCACCGCTGAGATCGCCTTGAAACACTTTACCCGAGAGCGGCCCGATAACCAGTCTGGATGCCTGCAAGGACGCCTTCGAAGACACGGAACCCAAGACGAGCTGTCCGGAATGAACGTCTTTGAAGTCAACATCCAGATCAAGCTGGACGGGCGATAAATCAAGGCCTGTGCTTTTTTTGCCGTCACCGAAAATAGCGTTCACTTCATCAATGAACAGCATGAACGGTGCTTCGGCGTCAAAGTCCCTTAGATCGACTTGGTCGCCGCTGAGAGAGCCTGAAATCGCCAGCGGCTCTTCATCCCAGTTCAGATTGATGTCTGGGTCGAGGTGGGATTTATGCGGTTCCAAGCGCAGTTGTCCGCTCACGTCCATTTGCCCTTCAGACGGGTTGAAAGAGAGGTTGCCCCGCAAAACTTGCTTGTCTTTATTTTTCAGGTTGATGTTCTCGATCTGGAAACGGTCGCCCAATGCGTCAACAAACATAGCGTCCATTTCAAGGTTGCCGAACTTTGCTCGCACGGCCCGTTCATCCGGCAGGATGAATACACGTGAAAACCCTTCGCCTTTCGTCTCCAAATCCATAGCCACATTCACAGGGGCGGTGCCGATCTTTCCGAGCAGGTCGAGCGCGAACTTACCGTCTTCATATTCATCGACCAGCAAGCTGTCTATCGTCACAGGTTTATCCAGCCAGGTCCCTGAATCCACATATACATCGCGAATTTGCATGTCCTTGATACGTCCGGGACGGAACAAGGCATCCCAGAATCCGATAACAAACTTTACATCGGCGACACGGATAAGAACCTTACCAGTCGGTTTTGCATTTGGATCTGTCGGTGCGCGTTGAGCCGTCTCCGCTTCTTCGCCCGAATCTTCTGCTGCCCCCTCTTCGGTGCCTTCTTCAACTTCGGCCGGTTCGGGTTGCTCCGGTTCCTCATGGAAATGGACTTCCTGTACATCCATAATCACATTCGGGAAGAAATGCAGGGCCGACAAACGACCGATCGAGACCTCATACGGGCTGTTGTCAGACAGCACATCCTCAATGGCCCCTTTCAGAACTTCACTGTTGCCGCCCAAACGGGAAAGCACGGTCAAAAGAATGAAGAGGAAAACACCCAGAAACAGTGCAATTTTGACCAAGCGCCATATCCATTTCGACACACGCCCTTTCTTGTCTTTCTTTTTCTCAGCCTTGGTTTCGGCCTTGCTCTCGGGGGCGCCATCGGTGTCTTTGGCTTTATCGTCGCTCATAACTTGCTCTTATGCTTCAAAGGGGTCTTGTTTTAAATTCGTGGCAAAGCCGAGGGCTTTCCAGCTATTTACCAGTTCGGGCGGCAGTGGTGCGGTTATATCCAGCACGCCTTGTCCGCCGGGATGCGGGCAGATAATCCGCCGCGCATGCAAGTGCAGCCTAGAGGCCAGGTTTAAAGGCTGCAAGTCGGCTTCGGCTTTGCGGCGGGCTTCATGTGTTTCTTCCTGCTCGGGCAGGCGGCTGTATTTGGTGTCGCCGACAATCGGGCAACCGATCAATTCCGCATGCACACGAAGCTGGTGCGTACGGCCCGTCTTTGGCCAGAATGCGACAAAGGCTGCACTGGTTAAGGCCTGATCGACCACCACGAAATCGGTAATCGCCATTTTACCTTCGTCATCATCGACCTTCATGCGCTCTTTATTCCGGCCTCCTGCCTTCAGCAAAGGCGCCTTGATCGTGCCATCCATGGCCTCGGGCGTGGGCGATACAATCGCCCAGTAGATCTTCTTGATGTCACGGCCTTTAAATTGTTCGCCCAGCTTTTTGGCGATTTTGGCCGAACGCGCGAGTAATAATACCCCGCTTGTGTCTTTATCCAGACGGTGCACAAGGCGCGGACGAACGCCCTTTTTATCGGCTAGCGCATCAAGCATGCCGTCGATATGTATCTTGGTCTTGCTACCGCCTTGCGTTGCCAACCCGTGCGGTTTGTTGATCGCGATAATGTGCTCGTCCTGATAGATCACCAGCGATTTCATGAACGCTTTATCTTTATCCGTCAGCTTGCGGTTTCCCTTGCTGTCCGATTTCTGTTCAATCGGCGGGATGCGGACTTCCTGCCCCATCGTCAGGCGCGTATCGCCCTTCGCGCGCTTACCGTCAACGCGGATTTGTCCTTTACGGATCAGCTTTTGCGACAAGCCGAACGGCAGGTCCGGCACGACTTTTTTCAGCCAGCGATCAAGACGCTGCCCGTCATCGTCTTCTTTTACGGTGATATGTTGAACACTCATGATACGACAGTCCGCACGATAAACATTGCCAGAACCAGCGCTGCAATGGACAAGGCCACAGAGCCGCCCATGTAAAGCGCTGTCTGGAGGTAATCTTTACGCTCCCATAATGTTACCGCGTCCAGTGAGAAGGTTGAAAATGTTGTGAATGCGCCCAGCAGTCCTGTGACGAGGAAAAACCGTACGGTATCCGATGCTTGCCAGCTATGGGCCATGACGGTGATCAGTGCGCCCATTAAGAACGAGCCCAGTATATTGACGATTAAAGTGCCGTACGGAAAACCATGGCCGAGCATTTTAACCGCGCCTATATTCACGCCGTGGCGTAAAACTGCCCCCAGCGCTCCTCCAACGGCTACAGCAACGATTGCATTCAATGCGTTTTCTCCCTAAACCTTAACGGCTATGATTCAAAAAACGCAGCTTACATCATTGTCTGCCGTACACAAAGGCATGCTCTTCGCTTTTTTGGGCTACACCGCTTTTGCATTCGCAGATATCTGCGCGAAGTGGCTGACAGCACAGTTTTCAGTGTATCAGGTGATCTTCATGGATCAGTTTATGTCCTGTGTTTTTCTGCTGCTGGCCTTGCCATGGTTGGGCGGTGTGCGGTCGATCAAGAAAACGCGGCACATCCCTATTCACATTATACGCACTGTTTTGAATATCTTTATCGCGCTGCTTGTCGTGTATTCGGTTTCCGTGCTGCCGATCGCCATGGTTTATACGTTTATTTTCGCAAAACCTTTCTATGCCGCCCTTTTCGGTATTCTGATTTACAGTCAGGCCGTCCTACCGAGGCACTGGCTGGCGATTGCCGTTGGTTTTCTGGGTGTTCTTATCGCCTTACAGCCGGGGACAAAGGCGTTTGATATCGTGCTTATTCTGCCGATACTCGCGGGCATTATCATTGCATTGATGTTCACGCTCTCCCGCTCACTTGAGGGCGAGAGTATCTTTTCACTAGGGTTTTGGCCGATAGCGGGAGCCTTGCCTGTGGTGGGAATTTTAATGCTGGATGATTTTGTGATGCCGACTGTCCAGCAGTTTGCCGTGGTCTGTATTGCCGGTTTCCTCGTAGCCGTGGCGGTTGTCAGTGTTTCTCTGGCGTTCAGAATGGCACCGGCTGCGACAGTTTCACCGTTTCTCTACACCGAAATGCTGTGGGCACTGATTTTCGGCTTTCTAATCTTCGGGGACTTGCCTGATCTGTACATGCTATTGGGCGCCGCCATTATCGTCAGCAGCGGGTTATTTCTTATTTTCTCTGAAAAGCGGAAAAAACGGGTGGCTTAGCCCTGACCGGCTGACGGTCCGTCGCCGCCGAACATATCGAACTTGGTGACTTCCTTGGCATCCATGTCGTATGTCACAGTGCCATCGCGGGCATCACTTAACATGGTGTGCAGGGTCTCTAAATTGGCTTTCAGCTCCTGCGGGGGCATCTTCGCATCCGCAATACGCACTTCGGTAAAAACCACATCACCAAGCGCATGCTCCGTCACAACGACTGTGCCTATGTGGTTCGCATCATCGCCCTGAATATGTGTGATATCAACGGTTTCAGTCTCCATGGTCGGCGTTTTAAAGTCCTGCAACTCATGGCGTTCAAACATGACTTTGCCGACTTCATAGTTACGTTTACCGTCAACCATGCCTGTCATGACGATATCCTGTGAAAACTCTTCTTCAGGTTTCAGCCCAAAACGTTCCAAAATCTCAGCCTTATCCGCACTGATAAAATACAGGCTTGTTCCCATGCCTTTTACAAATACGTCATCGGCAAAATTCACAGGGTCCATAAATGGCTGTTCTTCCAAACTTCTCATGAGTTTGTTCTGCTCACCAATATGCATATTGGCGCGCTGGATATCATACTCGTCTGTTAATGGTCTTCCGGCCATTTCCCTGCTCCTTGTATCAAGCACCATACAGTACACTAAACGTTTACATAACTCAATATTTAATATTTGAGGTATCTAATACAGTATAGCATTATTGGTCGCCAACGCCGAAAATCCATCCTTCACGCGACACGGCTTTTTCGTTCAAAAACGGTGGGTCGGATATGGATTTTGGTAACGTTTTTTGACTACCGCATAACATGCGTAAACCAGATGCAGAAACGATTGCATCGGCATCATGATCATTAAAACGATACGTTTTTTTTTTATTTTGTCTGTGCCCTGTTTTTGCAGAACTTCATTCAATGCTTTAAGTGAATTGACCTTAGCGTTGCCATGCATAGAGCGGCGCAAAAACTGTCGCGGGTATATCTCTGATATTACGATTTGAGAGGTGTCGGCAATGTGCTTTTCAAACGGCCATATGCAAATTTTATCGCCAGCCTCGCGCTTCAAATAATGGGCCATACGCATAGCGGCCAACCCGCCCTTTCCGACCTGTTTGGGGCCGAGCAGTTTGAACGGACTTTCCGGCCATCCGCATCCCGCCTCCCCACAAACGGTTTCGGTTGTTCGTTTGGGTAAGGTGATGTGCGCAGGCTGCTTACCTTCCGTCCAGAAATATTGCGGCCACGCTTCCCAAAACCCTTGGGCGAGGAAGTTCGCATCCTGTTTGCTTTTTGCCTCCACATCCCCCCATAAAGTTTTGTAATTATAGGATTTACCGAATTGCGAAATACCCACGTGCTTGGCGTAACCGAAATTAGCATCTATCCCGATCAATACGCGTTGCGGCGTTTTCAATAAGGACAATATCCAGTCCGCGACGGCTGTGCGGCTCCATTTGCCGTTCTGCGGTCCCCGCACCAGACAGGGCGGAGCCTCACCGGCTTCACAATATGCTACGGCTATGGATTTTGTGAATACGGGCGCTTTCGCGCCTGACCAGTCTATGCCGACGTAACGGTCAAAATTCTTCATACTACTTTCGTAATTTCTTCCAGAAATCCAGACGCTTACGGATTTCTCTTTCAAACCCACGTTCAACAGGCTGATAAAATTCCTGCCGCCCTATGCCTTCGGGGAAATAGCTCAAGCCCGAGAAGCCGTGCTCGGTATCATGGTCATAGATGTACCCGTCACTATACCCTTCGGTCTTCATCAGCTTTGTCGGGGCATTGACCGCGTGCTTGGGCGGCATGAGCGAACCTGTCTCACCGGCGGCGCGTTTGGCCGCTTTCAACGCCATGTAGCTGGCGTTGGATTTGGGGGCCGTTGCCAAATAGGTGCAGGCCTGCGCCATGGCCAATTCGCCCTCAGGCACCCCAAGGCGCTCATAGGCGGTCCATGCGTTATTCGCCACAACAAGCGCTTGTGGATCGGCGTTCGATATATCTTCGGACGCGACACATAACATACGACGCAGGATATAGGCGGGGTCTTCACCACCTGCCAGCATGCGGGCCATCCAGTACAGCGCGGCGTCCGCGTCCGATGCGCGCAAGGATTTATGAAAGGCGGAAATCAAGTTGTAATGCGCTTCGTCGCCCTTATCGTAAAGTGGTGCACGATGCTGCACGATGTTGAGTAGCCCTTCTTCATCCAGTTCCTCATTTTGTGCGAGCACTTGCTCAGCAACAGACAGCGCATAGCGGCCATCACCATCAGCCATGGTTTTGAGAAGGTTTCTGGCCTTTTCGGTCAAGGGCAGAGGCTTTTCGGCTTCCGCTTTTTGCAGCAATTGCTCCAGCGCATCTTCATCAAGACGTTTCAGCACGAGCACCTGTGCGCGGGAAAGCAGCGCAGCGTTCAGCTCGAAAGAGGGATTTTCGGTTGTTGCGCCGACCAAAATGATCGTGCCGTCCTCCATGACAGGCAGAAATGCATCCTGCTGGGATTTGTTAAAGCGGTGGATCTCGTCAACGAACAGCATCGTCCCTTTACCGTTTTGTTTCCTCAAACGTGCAGCATCGAAGACTTTGCGAAGGTCGGCCACACCCGAAAAAATAGCCGAAATTTGTTCGTAGTGCAGGTCGGTGTGGTGGGCAAGAATGCGGGCCAGCGTGGTTTTACCACACCCCGGCGGCCCCCAGAAAATGATGGATTGCATCTTTCCGCTATCGATCATTCGGCGCAAGCTTCCGCCTTCTCCGACAAGATGATCCTGCCCAACGACATCTTCTAATGTCTTCGGACGCAAACGATCGGCGAGAGGACGGGCTTGATTTTCCTCTGATTGGTCGGTATTCGTTGCAAAAAGATCGGCCATTGCTTACCTTGACGCTGGTTTGGGACGCTATATCTTTTGTTATAGCAATCATGGTGAACATTTAAAGAACGAATTCATGCAAACGCAGAAACTGGAATATACCGATGAGGTTGCGCAAGCGACTGCGCCTATTTTTGAAAAGCTGGAAGGCCAGTACAAAGAGGCGCATTGGAAGACGCTCGCACCTTATATCTATGAGATAAACCGCCTGAAAAAAGAGAAGAATGCGGTCATACTCGCGCATAACTACATGACGCCCGACATCTTTTATGGGGTCGGCGACATTACGGGGGATTCACTCAAGCTCGCGCAGGTCGCTGCTACAAGTGATGCGGACATGATCATTCAGTGCGGCGTTCACTTCATGGCCGAAACGTCCAAAGTATTATGTCCCGAGAAAAAAGTGATTATCCCCGACATGGATGCGGGCTGTTCTCTGGCTGAATCGATTACGGCTGAGGATATCCGCAAGCTCAAAGCCGAGCATCCGGGCGTGCCTGTTGTTACCTATGTGAACACATCGGCCGAAGTCAAAGCCGAGAGCGATGTGTGCTGTACATCCTCCAACGCCTTGAAAATCGTCAATGCGCTTGGTGCGCAGGGGCACGACACCGTGATCATGACGCCCGATATGTATCTAGCTCAAAACGTTGCCAATGAAAGCGATGTGAATGTGCTGTTCTGGGAAGGATCATGCATGGTGCATGAACGCTTCACGCCCGAAGATGTGCGCCGTATGCGGCAGCAACACGGTCCTGACGTGCAGGTATTGGCACACCCCGAATGTCCGCCGGAAGTCATGGCGGAAGCAGACTTCAGCGGCTCAACGTCACAGATTGATGATTACATCAAAGAAAACCAACCGCCGAAGGCGATCCTGCTGACAGAATGTTCCATGAGCGGTAACATCGCCGCACAGAATCCGGAAGTGAAGTTGATGGGAACATGTCAAATGTGTCCGCACATGAAACGGATCTCTCTGCCGAAAATTCTCAAAAGCCTCCAGACCGAAGGGCCTGAAGTGCATGTTGATCCCGAAATCGCCGAACGTGCCAAGAAGGCCGTCGAGCGCATGCTGGAGTTAAGCTAGATGCTGTCACCCATTATTATTGAAGACGCCGTTAAAGCGGCCTTAAAAGAAGATTTAGGCCACGGATTTGATATCACATCCAACCTGCTGATCCCTGCGGGCGCAGGTGCCAAGGGTGTTTTAAAAGCGCGTGAAGATGGCGTACTTGCCGGATTGATCATCGCGCTGTCTACCTTCTCCCTGACCGATATCGAGTTTGATATGACCGTGATGAGCGAGGACGGTGCGGAGATCAAGAAAGGTGACGTGATTGCCGAGATTATCGGCCCTGCCCGCTCCTTACTAACCGTCGAGCGTGTGGCGCTGAACTTCCTGTCGCACATGAGCGGGATTGCTACGCTGACCGCCCAATATGTTGAACAGGTCAAGGATACGGGCGCGGAGATTTGCGACACCCGCAAAACATTGCCGGGCCTCCGCCTGTTCCAGAAATATGCCGTAGAGACGGGCGGCGGGGCGAACCACCGTTTCGGCCTGGATGATGCGGTTTTGATCAAGGATAACCACATTGCCGTTGCGGGCGGCATTTCAGAAGCCCTTGACCAAGTGCATTTGCTGGCGGGGCACACCAAGAAGATCGAGATCGAGGTCGACACACTCGAGCAACTTGATGAGGTTCTGGACAACGGCAAAGCGGATATTGTGATGCTGGACAATTTCAGCCTCGAAGACCTGAAGACGGGCGTGGACAAAGCCAAAGGGCAGATCACAACCGAAGCCAGCGGCGGTGTCAGTCTTGAAACCGTGCGCGAAATCGCCGAAACAGGCGTGGACTATATATCCGTCGGCGCACTGACTCACAGCGTCAAAGCGCTGGATATCGCACTGGATATAGAAACCTAGATTTTCTTAAAAGTTTTAGCGGCGAACAGCCATCAGCTTTTTGATCTCTGCGATTGCTTTCGCAGGGTTCAAGCCCTTTGGACATGTGTTCGTACAGTTCATGATCGTATGACAACGATATAAGCGGAACGGGTCTTCCAGTTGATCCAGACGCTCGCCTGTGGCTTCGTCACGGCTATCCGCGATCCAACGGTAGGCTTGTAAAAGAATAGCAGGGCCAAGAAAACGGTCGGCATTCCACCAGTATGACGGGCATGATGTCGAGCAGCAGAAACACAGGATACAGGCGGCAGGGCCGTTACCATCGGAACCGTTGAGGACGGTTGAGTCCTCTTCGCTTTGCAGACGCTCGCGGTTCGGTGCAGGTGAATCCGTTTTCAGCCACGGTTCGATCGATGTGTATTGTGCGTATACATGGTTCAAATCAGGAACCAGATCTTTAACAACAGGCATGTGCGGCAGCGGACGAACGGTAATATCGCCTTTGAATTCATCAATCGCCTGTGTGCAGGCCAGCGTATTCGTTCCCTTACCGGAACCGATATTCATCGCGCATGATCCGCAAATCCCTTCGCGGCATGAACGGCGCAGCGTCAGCGTCTGGTCGATATCGTTTTTGATGTGGAGCAATGCGTCCAGAACCATCGGCCCGCATTTATCGAGGTCGATTGTGTATTCATCCATACGGGGGTTCCGGTCATCATCAGGGTCCCAACGGTAAACCTTAAACGTCTTTTTACGCGTCGCGCCGTTGGCGGCGTCGATGGTTTTACCCTTTTGAACCTTGGAATTTTGAGGAAGTGCGAATTCTGCCATAGTCTCCAACTCTTTTAATCGCTTTTAAAATAGTCGGTTACGCGTCGAATGTGAAGGCCAATAACGCGTGTTTTTAAATAAGATTAGTTATTTCCGAACTCTATCTCGGGATGGGCCAAGGCGTGCTCGCGTGCAGCTAACAAACGGCGGTTTTTTGGATGGCCCGGATCATCGGGGCCCGCGGGTAAGGAATTTTTATCAGCATCGTGCCATTTATCGGCATACATAGCAGCATCAGCGGCGGCCTCCGCCATTTTGGCGATGTCTTCCGTGGACATATCTTTTGCCAATTTATAACCGTCAATCATGTATACGCCGATACTTGCCCCGACAGGGAAAGGCTGGCCATGCTGGTTCCATGCGACCATGCCGTCTAACGCCTGACGGATTTTGCCTTTGATGACCGTACGGCTCATTCCCTCGCCGGCATCCAGCGGTAGCAACACTATCATTTCATCACCACCGGGGCGGCAAACCACATCAGTTTTACGGAAGACCCCTTCCAGACGCTTACCAACCTCGACCAATGCCGCATCGCCCATTTTATGGCCACAACCATCATTCAGGGCCTTGAAGCCGTCCAGGTCAACAAAAGTGACAAGCAAAGCTTTTTGAGGGTGACGTTTAATATCTTCAATGCGACGGTGCAGGACGTCTTCCATGCCTTCGCGGTTTTTCAACCCCGTGAGCACATCTGTCGTTGCGCGTTTTTCGGCATTTGTTGCACGTGCCTCGAATTCGCTTGCTGCGCGCTTTTGACGCATATCGTGATTGTGCAAACGCATCGCCTGAATGCCTGTTAGGGCTGCTTCAGGTTGCGGCATAAGCTGTGCTTGCGCAAAAAGCGCATCAATTCCTGCAAGCACCGGATCGCTGTTATCCAGCTGTTCCCTTGCATTTTTGACGAATTTTGGATTGTGATAGGACACCGTTCTTACCCTCACTCTTTAAAGTGCAGGGACAGTAACGAATTTTCCATATAAAATCAAGTTTTTTAGTAAACGCGGGCTTTCGGAGGGAATGGCTCGACTTCGTTTGTGAGCGTATTCATCACGACCGGACGGTAATCGATCTTGGTCTGACCATTACCTTCAACCCAGATAACGGTGTGTTTCATCCATTTATCATCGTTACGGTCGGGGTAGTCTTCGCGCGCGTGGGCGCCACGGGACTCTTCACGATTAGCCGCAGAATGCATGGATGCAACCGCTTGTGTCAGCAGGTTATCCAGCTCCAGCGTTTCAACCAGATCGGTATTGAAGATCATCGAACGGTCACTGACTTTCAAGTCACCTTTACCTTGGAAAACCTGATCGATTTTGCCGACACCTTCGTTCAACACTTCACCTGTACGGAACACGGCAGCGTGGTCCTGCATGGTTTTTTGCATGTTCAGGCGCAGTTCGGACGTGCGGGTAGACCCGTTTGCATGGCGGTAATGATCAAGGCGTTCCAGCGATTTCGAGCCATCGTCACCATCAAACGGGCGGTGGGATGACCCCGGCTGTATAGTTTCAGAAGCGCGTATAGCCGCGGCGCGTCCAAACACAACAAGGTCGAGAAGTGAGTTAGAGCCCAGACGGTTTGCACCGTGAACGGATACGCATGCGGCTTCACCAATCGCCATCAAGCCCGGCACGATGGCATTCGGGTCCTTCTTGGTCGGGTTAATCACTTCGCAACGGTAATTTGTCGGTACGCCGCCCATATTGTAATGCACGGTCGGCAATACAGGGATCGGTTCTTTCTCAACATCTACACCGGCGAAGATGCGGGCAGATTCAGCGATACCCGGCAAGCGGGAGTGAATGACTTCGGGCTCTAGGTGCATCAGGTTCAGGTGGATGTGATCCTTACCTTCACCGACACCGCGACCTTCGCGAATTTCGATGGTCATGGAACGGGACACAACATCGCGGGATGCGAGGTCTTTTGCGCTTGGTGCATAACGCTCCATAAAGCGTTCACCTTCGGAGTTGGTCAGATAACCGCCCTCTCCGCGCACACCTTCGGTAATCAAACAGCCTGCGCCGAAAATACCTGTCGGGTGGAATTGTGTGAACTCCATGTCTTGCAGAGGAATACCTGCGCGTGCGGCCATACCGTTGCCGTCACCTGTACAGGTGTGGGCAGAGGTACAAGAGAAGTAAGCACGACCATAGCCGCCCGTTGCCAGAATGGTTTGATGCGCACGGAAGCGGTGGATTTTACCGTCATCCAGATTCCATGCCATGACACCCAGACACTGGCCGTCATCGCTCATGATCAGATCCATCGCGAAATATTCGATGAAGAATTCGGCCTTGTTTTTCAGGGCCTGCGTGTAAAGTGTGTGCAGGATCGCGTGGCCGGTACGGTCAGCCGCCGCGCATGTACGCTGCGCCGTGCCTTTACCGAAATTGGTTGTCATACCACCGAATGCGCGTTGGTAAATCTTACCGGCAGCCGTACGTGAAAACGGCACACCGTAATGTTCGAGTTCAATAATCGCCGGAATAGCTTCACGGCACATATATTCGATCGCATCCTGATCACCGAGCCAGTCGGACCCTTTAACCGTGTCATACATGTGGAAGCGCCAGTCATCCTCACCCATGTTACCGAGCGCGGCGGAGATACCGCCCTGCGCCGCCACAGTGTGGGAGCGTGTCGGGAACACTTTGGAAATGATGGCCGTTTGCAGCCCTTTCTCTGCACACCCGAAGCCTGCGCGCAAACCTGCGCCCCCTGCTCCGACGACGACAACGTCATATTCGTGATCTACGATTTCGTAACTGTCTGTAATTTTATCTGTCATTTTTGAGTATTCGCTTTCTTACAACGCGATTTTTAGAATTGAAAAGACACAAGCCACACCAAGTGCCACGAAAAAGAGTTTGATACCGATAAGCTTGAAGACCTTGAACCATTCGTTATGGATGTAGTCCTCAACCACCACACGCGCACCGAGTACAGCATGTGAAAATGTGGACACGATAAACAAAATCGCCAGTACCGCGTTAACGGGCTGTGCCAGCCACTGTGTAAATTCCGCATGACTTGCACCCCTTAGGGATACGACTGAAAAAACAAACCAGATCACGAGCGGTATATTGGCAATCGCCGTGATGCGTTGCTTCATCCAGTGATCCGCGCCTTCATGCGCCGAACCCAAACCCCGCGCACGCGCCAAGGGGGATTTGATGCCTTCACTATCCCATTTCAATTTCATTATTCCGCTTCCCCTTCTTCGACCGCATTTGTCACAAGTGTGTTTTCACCCGCCTGATTGTATGCGGCAAACCATGTTACACCCGTCAGCAAGACGGTCATGAACAAGACGAAATAGCCCGCCTTGTATGCATTTTCGATTTTGAAAAGATAGCCGAGATCCCAAAACAGGTGACGGATACCGTTGCTCAGGTGATAAAACAGCGCGACCGACCAGCCGAAAATCAAAACCAGCCCTATCGGGCCGGCAGCAAATTCACGGGCAACATTGTAGGCTTCTTCGCTTGTCGCAGCGGCGACCAGCCACCATGCCACCATCAGCATACCGACGGCCAATGCCGTGCCCGTCGCACGATGCAGGATCGACAGCATGGATGTCATTTGCGGCTTGTAGACTAAAAGGTGTGGTGAAAGAGGTCTTTCTTTTTGAGAAGAAGCGCCCTGTGACATGTTTCCAATCTTTCTTTTACGCTTAAATTCGTTGCGAGTAATAATAAGCGCTCAAGACAGATTTTCAATCATTTAATGGCAAATAAAAACGGCAAAAACCTTATTTTTACTTGGTTTTTTCGCCCGCTTCCTCATCCTTGACGTATTCCAGCGCGACACCGTTGATGCAATAGCGCAAACCCGTCGGCGGAGGACCGTCTTCAAAGATGTGGCCGAGGTGGCCGCCGCAGTTCGCGCAATGGACCTCCGTGCGGGCATACCCGATTTTGTAATCGGTGGATGTGCCCACCGAGTGTTCATCATAGGGCTGGTAAAAGCTCGGCCAGCCGCTGTCGCTGTAGAATTTGTTTTCTGTTGCAAACAATAAATGCCCGCAGCCAACGCAATAAAACTTGCCCGGCCCTTCCACGTCAATCAACGGGGATGAGCATGAACGCTCCGTGCCTTCGCTGCGTAAAACCTTGTACTGCTCTGGCGTCAAACGCTCGCGCCATTCCTCATCGGTGAGTTCAAAGGGAAAGCTTTCCGCTTTGCCGTGTGATGCCTTGGGTTCTTTATTTCCGCTAAATCCAAACATTTCAAAAGCCCTTACCGGTGTTGCCGCCGCCAATGTGCCCAGAGACACGGCGCCGAATAAAAAATTACGTCTGTTAATGCCTGTAGTCTTCATAATCGTTCAAACTCCCTCTTATACGTAAATATTCGGGTTTGATCGCTGAAAGTTACCATTCTCGACTTTTTTAGGCTCAACAACACTAAAAATAATACGTATGATATAATGATATGGCACATTAGGTTGCGATTTCAATTTTTACGGCAAAACAAGGGGATAGGACGTAATCATGGCTCAGGAAAATTTTGACAAAGATGTGGTCGGTACCAGCAAATTCTACATGCTTCGCGCATTGATTGCGATGGCGCACGCCGATGGCGTCGTATGCGACGAAGAGCGCGCCTACATGGCCGCCCTGATGAATCGTCTTCCTTTGGATGACGAACAGCGCGAAACGCTTGAAAACGACCTTGAGAAAGAACAGAAACTTGAAGATTTGCTGAAATATATCAACGACCCGAAATACCGTGGCCAACTGCCCTATTTCGCGCGATTGATGGCGTTCAAAGACGGCAACAAGGCCCCCAGCGAGGACACTTTGCTGGCAAAGATGCATGCGACAGCTGTCGATGGGCTGGATATGGATGCCATTCGTGCCGAAGCCAAAAAAGCAACACTTTATGAAATGAACGCACACAGCATCGAAATTGATCAACTTCGTCCGCATGGCGGCCTCTTCGGCGCCTTCGATAAAATGATGCTGGCGATGGGTGTTGATCTACTGCGCGATTAATCAGTTAAACAAATGATCAATATACGGTTCGGCCTGTTGGTCGTCATCACACGTATAATATCCGGGTGATCCTGTTATAGAGACTTTTTGGCAGGAACGGTGCTCTTCGCGCGCACCTTGAGAGAGAATTTCATCCCACGGCCTGTCCGTCAGACGAGCGCCATTTGAACAACCGGCGAGAAGAAAGAGCGCACAAAAGCTTGCCTTCGTGCGCTCGAAACTCATTAAGCCGCCGCTTTGGCTTCTTTATTGACCAGAAGCTCGGCGATCTGGACGGTGTTCAACGCCGCCCCTTTGCGCAGATTGTCGGATACGCACCAGAAGTTGAGGCCGTTTTCGACCGTGATGTCTTCGCGCACGCGGCTGACATACACATCGTCTTCGCCCGCGATTTCAGCAGGTGTTACGAATTCGAGGTCTTCGTGCTCCAGATCAACCAGCGTAATGCCTTCGGCTTCACGGAACAGCTTCTTGGCTTCCGCCGCACTCAACTCATCTTCCAGTTCGACATTGATCATCTCAGCATGACCGACAAAAACAGGAATACGCACACAGTTCGCGCAGACCTTGATGGCGGGATCGAGGATCTTCTTGGTCTCGACCATCATCTTCCATTCTTCTTTTGTCATACCGTCATCCATGAACACATCGATTTGCGGGATCGCGTTAAATGCAATCTGCTTCGGGTATACTGACGGCTCGGGCGTCTGGTTGGCGTAGATGCCTTTGGTCTGGTTAAACAACTCATCCATAGCTTCCTTACCTGAACCTGATGTGGACTGGTAAGTACTGACGACCACGCGTTTGATTTTTGCAGCATCGTGCAAAGGCTTCAGCGCAACAACCATTTGAATGGTTGAACAGTTCGGGTTGGCGATGATGCCTTTTTTCACATCGTTAATCGCGTGCGGATTTACTTCCGGCACGATCAAAGGCACATCGGGGTCCATACGCCAGTAAGATGTGTTGTCGATTACGGTCGCGCCTGCTTTGGCGGCCTTCGGGGAATATTCCGCGGATACTTTACCGCCGGGTGAAGACAGCACAATATCGACGCCTTTAAAGTCGAATGTGGCAAGGTCTTGGACCTTCAGATTCTTGTCGCCATAAGATACCTCGCGGCCGACAGAACGGCTGGAAGCAAGGGCAATCACGTCATCCGCAGGGAATTCGCGCTCGTCCAGAATTTTCAACATTTCGTGGCCGACATTTCCGGTTGCGCCGACGACTGCTACTTTATAACCCATTTTAATCTCTCGTGTTCGTTTAACAGCTTCAATTTCAAGGCCTTCATTGATATGATAAATGCACCTGTCATTGCAAGATTTATCTATGAGCCCACCTGACAAACTCACGCGCGAAGAATTGGAACAGAAAGTTGCCGAGGCCGATGCCTTGGCGGAGATGAAGTCGAATTTTCTGGCCACCATGAGCCATGAAATCCGCACACCTATGCAAACCATCTACGGCATTCTCGAATTGATTGCTGACGAGCGTCCCCAACCGCACATCGCCGAAATGATCCAGACGGCGCAAAACGCTTCGAGCGGATTGCTCGAAATTCTGGATGACGTTCTTGATCTGGCTAAGATGGATGCCGACAAGATGGAGCTGGATACATTCGAGGTTCCCGTCCGTTTGCTGGTTCGTGGCTTGCTCGAAGCGCTGTCGGTCAAAGTTCACAGCGTCGACATCGAGCTCATAGATGACATCGAGCAAGACGTTCCCTTTGTAGTAGTCGGGGATCCGAAGCGCCTGCGGCAGATCATTATGAATTTGTGCGGGAACGCGTTGAAGTTCACACATAAAGGCAGCGTGACTGTGCATGTATCCACGAATGTGGAGCATATAGGCCGTCCCGAAGACGGCGTCGGTTTGCGATTTGAAGTGATCGATACGGGCATCGGTATGTCACAAGAGGTATGCGACAAACTGTTCACGTCCTTCACACAGGCTGACAACTCAACATCAAGACGATATGGCGGTACGGGACTGGGCCTTTCCATTTCCAAGAAGCTGGTTGAATTGATGGATGGAAAGATCGGCGTAGAAAGCGCAGAAGGTAAAGGTTCGACATTCTGGTTTGAAATTCCGACCCGTGAAGTCGGCACCGATGACAGCACCGTTGATTTGCCATCTCTGGACGGAATCTCGGTTATCTCCGTCGAAGACCATCCGCAAGGCGCGAAGGAGATTGTGAACTCCCTGCGGTCCATGGGGGCCACCGTCGAAAGCTGTCCGACGTATAAAGAAGGGCTGGAACTCATTCAGCGGCGACCGTTTGATGTGGCCGTGATTGACCAGGGTCTTCCTGACGGGTTGGGGCTAGACCTGATCAAGGAAGCCACCAAAATCCGCCCCAATATGGGGTTGATGATGTATACGGTCCGTGATGATGCGGGCCTATCGCATTCGTTGCGGGCGCTTGGGGCGAAATACCTGACAAAGCCCGCTAGTCGCGCAGGCTTAGGCGAAGCGGTGCGGGATACAGCGAATAAAACAGATCGCCTTGAAATAGACGGCCCGACAAAAATGCTGATTGCCGAGGATACCGAAAGCGTGCGGAACATCCTGTCGCTGCAACTAAACAAGCTAGGGCTTGAAGCCGATTTTGTTGAAGACGGTATTGCGGCTTTGCAGGCTTTAAAAAGCGGCGAGTACGGCATTCTTATTTCAGACCTTCATATGCCGAAAATCGACGGCTATGAACTTGTCGAGAAAATACGGGAAGAAGAAAAGGATACCGGACAGCATTTCCCCGTTATCGCCCTCACCGCCGACGTGCAAATGGCGCAAAGAGATACTTATTTGAAATACGGTTTTGATGAATATCTACTCAAACCTGTTTCATTGGGGCAATTCCGTCGATTGCTGATCCGTTGGGGACTATTGAGCACAGACAGCGATCAAACGGATGATGAGCAGACAGCCGCGCCGCCACCATCATCGGATGAAGGTCTTCCGCCCGCCATTGACCGTGAAGCCATGATCGAGCAGCTCGGCACATTTGATGACAGCACAATCGAAATGCTGGGTATGTTCGTTGAGATGACAGAACCGCAAATAGCGGAGATCAAAGAGGCTCTTGCTGCACGGGATATGCATGATCTCAAAGAGCTTGGCCACTCCCTAAAAGGTGCTGCACGCTCAGCCTGCTGCCCCGTTCTGGGGGATCACGCCGCCGCCTTACAAAATGAAGCGGAGGCCGGAAACGACGTGTCGGGCATTGTTGCGGATATAGAAAAAGAATTCGAGCGCGTAAGAACCGAGGTTTCAGCCCTTAAATCTTAGGACATGGCGGAGCGTCTGCAGGCAGGGTTTCATCCCCGTCGCTATCACCGTTAAACACCGCCGTCGGTTCCTGAACCACCCATATACGGAAACACGTGGTGCCTTCGGGGCAGGATACAGACGCAGGGCTGGCACTGTCCAAAGCTTGCGCGCCTTCAGTGGCGTCAATGATATCCGCCTCGCATTCGGGATATTTCTCATCCAGCTTTTGCAGCGCCCCAACCAGAGATTCATCTGAATCGCTTGTCTCCGTCCAATAGAAAACGCCGTCCGTGCCGTTATAAATCTGCCAGTCTTCGAAAAGATCGGGCGCGGGCCCTAACGCTTTGCCGTTTTGACCAGTGAAAACGAGAGAATGGTCTGCTTCATTTGGTGTTCCGGGACTATCACCGGGGCATCGCATATTTCTGACAAGGCGGTCACCTGATTTCCCCGGGGTGGCCGATGCGTAATGGTCCGAATCCGGATTGATGGGAAAACGGATATTGGCTCCGGGGTCCGTGCCCTCGGTGCCCGTGTTGATTGTGACATCACCGTCAGGGAACAAAAGCACGCACTCCTGCATGGCCGAACGGATGCTGTCGACTTGGGACTGTATAGCCGTCGTGACTTTAAATGTGTCCCGTGAGGAGGAGGTCTGCTGACTTGAAGGTTCGATAAAGCTCACAGCCAGAGCCGCCATCAACGCAATTGCAATCAGAATATAAACAAGCGCACGGCCTGCCTCGGCTGTGCGCTTGTGACAAAATACGGAATCTTTAAACGGCATTAAACTTTAGCGCTCCATCAGTACGTAATAGTAAGCCAAGTCACTATCGTTTGCTTCATCGGTCTCGGGGGAAAAGTCAGCGCAACCGAATGGCTGCCCCTTGAAAGAGCCACCTATGGTTTCTGTATACCCAATCTCCAGTCCGTTCTCGGTATTTTTTTCCATGGTTTTATCAGGAACCGTTGTCGCCAGTGCAAACGGAATTCCGTCATCGTCGGCGGGCTCAGGATTATTGGGAACACCGAGTTCTTCGTTCAAGCGATTGCACACGCTCTGGCTGATGCCGGGCAAAAAGGCGATGACTTCAGTCGATGTCTCATCACCTGCGGTTATGCCGATACCGTCAACTTCATATTGAGCACTAAACACCCATTCCCCTTGGGCGGACTCCGTCATCACACCGGGAGGCGTGGTTAGTCGTATAGCTCCGCCGCCATCGGGGTGGAACACGCAAACGGTCGGGCCTTCGTAGCAAGCAGAACCAAAGGCCGCAGGCGGATCGAAATTCATTTGTTCAACGGTTATGCCGTTCGCGATCATACGGTCAATGGCTTTTCGCACAGACACAGGGTACTGACTTATAGTTGCGGTACCGTAACCTTCGTTAGCGTCGTGGTGTTCTGTTCCTGATCTTGAGGATTGCATCACCGCGTAAAACAAAGCTGCAAAAAGCGCAACTGCAATCAGAATAAGGAAAATCGCGTTTCCGGCTTCGTTTCGTCGGTTGATCATGTAAAATCCCTTTAAAAAAAACCTACGGCATCTGAAGCTTCCCAAATTTCCCCACTCAAATCAATACTATAAAGCCCAGCTCATGCACCGATACCGTGTATTTTTCTCTCCGGACAGGCTTCGCCGCCTTCCGTAATTCGTGCAAAGTGAACGCTGAACGCGCATTCGTGCCATAGCGCAGGCCTGTTTTTATCCGCAAAGAATTCAGTTATAGGCAAAGGCCGGTGCGGGTGATATTTTCAACCAAAAGACACAGACTTTCATGCTCGATATCATCTCCCTTCTCTGCCTGCCGCTTGCGCTGGTCACATTGACCGCCCTGATCATCACGGATCTGCGCAGGCTGCTGCTGCCGAATGTACTGGTGCTTTGCTTTGCCCTGCTGGGGGCACTGTTTCATGTCTGTGCACTTTACTATTACGGCGATGCTATCGACCTTGGCCTCGGGGCTTTTATCGGCGGCGCAACGCTGTACCTCGTACGCCTTATCGGCAACGCCTATTATAAAACCGACACGCTCGGCCTTGGCGATGTAAAGCTGGTGGCGACGGGCGGACTGTGGCTGGGTATGCATGACATCATGCTTGCCATTGCCGTCGGCGCCGTATGCGCATTGATCCACGGCGGAATGTTGCTTGTACGCCGCAAGCTCAAAAGCGGCACATTCCCGAAACTTTCCACCTTCTCCCTGCCCGCCGGGCCGGGCTTCATTGTGGGGCTTGTTATTATCGGGGTTGCAAAACTCTGGGGTCTGCCGCATCTTTCCTTCTAATGCAAAAATCACTCGCCAATATCCGTGTCCTTGACCTCTCGCGCGTTCTCGCGGGACCTTTCTGCACGCAAATCCTCGGTGATCTGGGGGCGGAAGTTATTAAGGTCGAACGACCCGCACGCGGCGATGACACACGCGGATGGGGACCTCCGTTTGTTAAGAACAGGGACGGGGAAGACACCTCGGAAAGCGCCTATTACCTGTCGTGTAACCGGAACAAGAAATCTGTCGCCATCGACATCGCCACCCCCGAGGGACAAAACCTGATCCGCGATCTTGTTGCTGAAAGCGATGTGCTGATTGAAAACTTCAAGGTCGGCGGCCTGCACAAATACGGGCTGGGCTATGAAGACCTTAAAGCGGATTTCCCGCAACTGATTTACTGTTCAATCACGGGATTCGGCCAGACAGGCCCGTTAGCCACAGAGCCGGGCTATGATTTTCTGGCGCAAGCTATGGCGGGTTTAATGGCCTGCACAGGCGAACCCGACGGCACACCCATGAAGGTCGGTGTTGCATTGAGTGACATTATGACCGGATTGAACGCAGCCATCGGTATTCTGGCTGCCCTCAATTACCGAAACGAACACGGCGTCGGCCAACATGTTGATCTGGCCCTGACCGATTGCACGATCGCCAGCCTGACCAATATCGCACAATACTACCTGACCACAGGGAAGCCTGCACCGCGTCTGGGGAATGCGCATTCCACCATCGTGCCGTACCAAGCGTTTGAAGCCAGCGACGGCTTTGTGATTCTGGCCGTCGGCAACGATTCTCAATTCGAACGTTTTGCCGATTTCATCGGCCATGATGAGTGGATCGAGGACCCGCGTTTCAAAACCAATGCCAAGCGTGTTGAAAACCGCGACGTGCTGGTCCCAATGATCAAGGATGCCATTGCACAGCAGCCCGTGCTGTACTGGGTCGATTCCCTTTACGAGATCAACGTGCCGTGCGGCCCCGTGAATACGATGGACCAGACATTTGCGATGGACCAGACACAGGCGCGCAACATGAAAATCGAAATGGATCACCCGCTCAGCGCCGAGCCCGTAAGCCTCGTTGGCAGCCCTTTAAAAATGTCGGAAACCCCTGTTTCCTATGACATTGCGCCGCCTTTATGCGGTCAGCACACATCCGAAATTCTAAAAAATTGGCTTGATTTTACCGACGAAGATATCGCAGACCTAAAACAAAAAGGAATTATCGATGAAGCATCTCTTGGGGATTGATGAATTATCCAAAGACGATATCGAGCACTATCTCGATCGCGCCGCCTATTATCACCGCGCCTTGATGGAAGGCAAATGGGACCACGGCAAGTTGGGCGCAAAGCTCATCATGCATTTGTTCTTCGAGCATTCCACACGCACACTCACATCTTTCGAAATTGCCGCCAAGCGCCTCGGTGCGGATGTGGTGAACTGGAACCCCGAAAGCAGTTCTCTGGCGAAGGGTGAAAACTTCACGGACACGATTGATACACTTTCAAGCATGAAGCCCGATGCGATTGTGCTGCGTCATGCCGATTACGGCGCGCCGAAATTCGTCGCGGCCCGTTCGGGCTGTAGCGTCATCAACGGCGGCGACAGCTGGCGCGAACACCCGACACAAGCTTTGCTCGATGCGCTGACCATGAAACAACATTTCGGCAAGCTCGAAGGCTTGAACGTCACCATCGTCGGTGACATCGCCCACAGCCGCGTTGCCAGCTCGAACATGCAATTGCTGCACAAGGTCGGCGCAAAAGTGCGCGTGGTGGCGCCGAAAGTCCTCATGCCCGAAAGCCTGCCGTTCAAAGAGATTGAAGCGTTTGAAGATCTGGCCGAGGGGATTAACGGCGCGGATGTCGTTATGACGCTCCGCCTGCAAAAAGAACGCATGGATACTGCGCTGATCTCAACGGATGCGGAATATTTCAACCGCTACGGCCTCACCCTGAACATGCTTAACCACCATGCTCCTAATGCTGTTGTTATGGACCCCGGACCGCTCGTGCGCGGCGTGCAGATGGAAGACGCTCTGACCGAAGACCCAGAACGCAGCCTGATCCATAAACAGGTCGCGAACGGCATACCTACCCGCATGGCCGTGCTCGATATGCTGGTGGGTGATTGATGGAATTTTCTGATCCAGCATATCTAATTGCATATATGATGGCTCTTCCTATGACTTACGGGCCAATGGCCTTAATGTCGTATCTCGTTGGTTCTATTCCATTTGGCCTAATACTAACTAAATTTTTTCTTAAAAGAGATATCAGAGAAATAGGATCAGGTAATATTGGAGCAACAAATGTATTGCGCAGTGGTAACAAAACCCTAGCTATCGCAACCCTTATTTTAGATGCTCTCAAGGGTGTTTGCGCTATTTCATTATTTTACTTCTCCATTACTCACGCCCCCAACCCAGCGATGAATGCACTTTTGTGCGGCCTTTTCGCAATCCTCGGTCATTGCTTTCCCGTCTGGCTGAAATTTAAAGGTGGCAAAGGTGTGGCGACGACATTCGGTGTGTTGTTTGCTGCCGTGCCGTGGGCAGGGTTTCTGGCTGCCGTGACATGGGGCATTGTTGCAGGCTTTAGCCGTTATTCATCCCTCGCCGCTCTTAGCGCGGTTGCTCTAACGCCGATATTCACTTTCATTTATTACGGAGCTGCGCCCGCGATCATCACGATCATGATCGCGGTGCTTGTCATCTGGCGGCATAAGGAGAATATCCAGCGCCTGACCGCAGGGACCGAGTCAAAGATCGGCGCCAAAAAGAAAGAACAGAATGAACCAGCCGCAGATTCAGAGTGAGGCTTTAAGCCAATCCGAGAAATTAAGCTGGCTGCGTCTGGCCCGCAGTGAAAATGTCGGCCCGATTACGTTTTACCGCTTGGTTGAACGTTACGGTTCGGCCAGCAAAGCGCTTGAGGCCCT
This sequence comes from Alphaproteobacteria bacterium, assembly GCA_016764775.1. GTDB lineage: Bacteria > Pseudomonadota > Alphaproteobacteria > Micavibrionales > Micavibrionaceae > TMED27. The sequence continues at coordinate 1,315 of JAESRE010000031.1, read as the reverse complement.
GCCCGAACTGGCCAAACGCGGCGGACGGAAAAAACCACTGACCGCCCCACCCGCATCCGAAATTGAGGCCGAGTATGAAACGCTCACCAAACATGGTGGCGACATCGTCACGGCGATGTGCACGGAGTACCCGCTTGCGCTGACCGCAATTGATGATGCGCCGCCCGTGCTGTCCTATTTCGGGGACATTAGCCTCGCCAATAAAAACTGCATTGCCATGGTCGGGGCACGAAACGCATCCATCAACGGACGGAAATTTGCCGAAAAACTGGCGGCCGAGTTGGGGGCGAAGAACCAGATTGTAGTCTCGGGTCTTGCTCGCGGCATTGATACGGCCGCGCACAAGGGAGCCTTAAAAACAGGAACGATTGCCGTCGTCGCGGGCGGTGTTGATATCTTATACCCCGAGGAAAACCTCGATCTGTTCAAAGAAATTAAAGAGCGCGGCCTCATTCTGGCGGAAAGCCCGTGGGGGCAAAAACCGTTCGCGCAGAGTTTCCCGCGCCGCAACCGTATTGTTTCAGGATTGTCCAAAGCCTGCGTTGTTGTCGAGGCAACGATGCGTTCGGGCTCTCTGATCACCGCGCGGTTGTCGGGGGAACAGGGCCGCGATGTCATGGCCGTACCCGGTCATCCGCTCGACCCGCGTGCGCAAGGACCAAACCATTTGATCCGCGAAGGGGCGACACTGATCCGCAATGCCGATGACATTCTGGAGATCATTCGCAGCTTTAGCGGCAACACATTGCGCGAGCCTTTACAGGCATCGCCAAGCTTTTCCACACCTACAGGAACTCAGGCCGCAAATGACGAAGATGTCCCTGAAAACGCGCATGAGACGGTACTGTCGAATTTATCTTTTACACCCGTAACTGTTGACGAATTGCTGCGATCCTGTCATTTAACGATTCCCGTACTGCAAACCGTGTTACTTGAACTGGAGATTGCAGGACGCATAAAACGTGAGGCTGGCGGCCGTATTTGCCTGTTTCAAGAAGGATAAGAATTTTGAGCGCATCGAACCTCGTTATTGTTGAATCACCTGCTAAGGCGAAAAAAATCGGCGGCTTTCTCGGCTCCGATTATGAAGTGCTGGCCAGCTTCGGTCATGTTCGCGATCTGGTGAACAAGGACGGGTCGGTCCTGCCTGATGAAAATTTCAAAATGAAATGGGAGTTGGGCGAGCGTAGTGCAAAACACGTAAACGACATTAAACGCGCCGTAAAAAAAGCCAGCGCAATCTGGCTCGCACCTGACCCGGATAGAGAGGGAGAGGCGATTGCATGGCATATTCAGGAATTGCTGGCCGAAGAAG
>JAESRE010000030.1 GCA_016764775.1 Alphaproteobacteria bacterium | reverse complement strand
AACGATTCAGAAGACAAGATCACAACGATCATTCCACCACAAGAAACACCGCCGGGTGCAAACATCCCCGGTCAGCCGCACACAGGCACGCCATACTTCCCATGGAGCCCGAGTACGCCATACTACGTTGGCGGCGGAGTTCCTCCGTTTTTCGGTGACACACCGGACAACCCATACAATCCGCACGATCCAGTACCACCAACAGCAGCGGTACCAACCCCGGGTACAGGTATCTTGATGTTGACAGGACTGGCGGCTTTGGGTGCTGCTATGCGTCGCAGACGACAAGTAAATCCTGCAAACGATCAGAAAACCGAAGCAGGCCTGAATAGCTTGGAAGCAAACGTAGCTTAAACAAAGTTGCGCTTACGCCCTTGCATGCTCCGCATTCAGCTCACTCAGCAGCTTGGCTGAGGATATGGTGTTGAAAATATATTCGGCATTCCAGCCCACAGCAGCGGATAAACGCTTGATGGACGCGATGTAACGATCTTCACGCATAATGCGCTCAGGGTGCAAATTATCCATGTTATCGCCAATTTTAACGAGCATCGCCTGCCTGTTCCCCATCGCGATAATATCCTCGATCACTTCAGGGTACGGGCGCTGATCACCTTCGGGTTTAGTCAGAATTTCGACAATCTCCAGCGTTTCGTCCGAATAGCCCTTCTGCCGAAGAAATTCAATATCGACACCCTTATGCTTGCAGTCCTCGACAACATCATGAAGCAAGGCAGCCATCACCATATCATCGGAAGCAAGCGGACATATCTGGAGGAGGTTCGCGGCTACGCGTTGCGGGTGCAAAACATACGGATCGCCCTGTCCGTCAAATTGACCTTCGTGCAATTCGCGGATCAACTCCAGCGTAGTTGCAATTGTCGGGCGTCGCGCCCCGTCAAATGCTCTCGTGTGTGGCACAAAGTTCATAAGGTTAATCAGTAGCCATAAAGTAAGTGCAGTTAAATACCCTGCTCGGATATATTGCAAGTTATTCCTGCTAACTGTTTGCAGGAAAATCTTTTTAGCTGCCGAGCCTTAAATTATGTCGATTGAACCTTCGTTCTGCGGCACCTTTCCGAGCAGTATTTGACCTGCTCCCAGACCTTTTCCCATTTTTTCCGCCACGTGAACGGACGCTGACATACGGGACACACCTTGGTAGGTAAATCGGCTTTCTTCTTCACACGATTTCCCCGTCATCCATCTTTTTGAAAAACCGTTGCGCGTCGTCCTTGATGGCTTTGATTTTCTCGTCCCCCATGCGCTCCAACGTCCTGTAACTCATATTTAAGCGCGGATTACCTTTAAGCTTATCCTCATTCCTCAGCATGAAATCCCAGTACAAATAATTAAACGGACACGCCTTATCACCGTTCTTCTTGGTCACGGCATAGCTGCAATTCTTACAGTAATCGGACATTTTATTGATATACGCCCCGCTCGCCGCATACGGCTTGGAGGCCAGATACCCGCCATCGGCAAATAAAATCATCCCCGTCACATTCGGCAACTCCACCCATTGATACGCATCGGCATAAACAATGTAATACCATTCATTCACCTCATCGGGATGCAACCCCGCGATCAGCGCGAAGTTACCAAGCACCATCAAGCGCTGGATATGATGAGCGTACGCGTTTTCTTTGGTTTCCTTCACACATTGGCGCAGACAATTCATCTTTGTCTCCCCACCCCAGAACAGCCACGGCAGAGCCCGTTCAGCGTCCAGAAAGTTCTCGCTCTCATATTCGGGCATGTTCAGCCAGTACACGCCGCGAATATATTCCCGCCAACCCAATATCTGGCGAATAAACCCTTCCACGGCATTCAACGGCGCAGAACCTTCCAGATATGCCGCTTCTGCTCTTTCGACACACTCCAATGGGCCGAGCAGCCCGATATTGATGTAGAAGCTGAGATGGCTGTGATACATCCACGGCTCGCCTTCGACCATGGCGTCCTGATAATCCCCGAACTTGGATAAACGTTCATCTATGAACTTATTCAGCGCATACAGCGCCTGATCACGCGTAACGGCAAAGTGAAACGGCTCTACATCCCCGAAATGGTCATCAAACCGTTCTTTAACCAGCTCAATCACCTCCTCGGTGATCTCATCCGTCTGTCCCTTATACGTATCGGGCACATCCATCTGCTCTTTCGGTGTTTTACGGTTCTGGTCATCATAATTCCACTCCCCGCCCTCGGGCTTATCGCCATTCATCAAAATTCCGTATTTCTTGCGCATTTCGCGGTAAAAGAACTCCATCCGAAGTTGCTTGCGGTCCTCCGCCCAATCCTGAAACTCCTTATGCGCCGCCAAAAAGCGATCATCAGGCCGAATTTCAACCTCTACTCCGAAGCGATCTCCCCACGCTTCAACATCCTTTAACACGCGGTATTCCGATGGCTCGGTCACGACAATTTTGCCGGGCTGAACATCCTTAATCGCCCGTTCCACCTCAGCCGCAAACGATCCGGCATTATCCTCATCGTCCAGCTTACTGTAATGGACGCGATATCCCTTACCCTCCAATTCCTCCGCAAAATGCCGCATAGCGGAGAATATGAAGGCGATTTTCTTTTTATGATGCTTGATGAATGTGGCTTCTTCGGCAACTTCACACATCCAGATTGTATCGGCCTCACGATCTATATCTGACAAAGAAGACACATTATGGCTGAGCTGATCCCCCAGAATGACGCGAATAGCACCCATTATGGCAAAACCTCTTCGCCCGCATAGTCGAAAATCTTCCCGCTATCCTCCGGCGACAAACCACTCAAAACGTTCAGCATCATCCTAGCCGAATATTCAGGAGTGAATAATTTTCCCTCCGGCACATTCGCTTGAAATGGTTTTGAAAGATCCGTATCGACTGTTCCCGGATGCAATCCGGCCACGACCGCTTGCTTGTTTTTTCGCGCCACTTCGATCGCTAGATTTTTGATGATCATGTTCAACGCAGCCTTCGAAGCCCTGTACGCATACCACCCGCCAAGACGGTTATCGGAGATACTTCCGACCCGTGCCGAGAGCATCGCAAAAACGGACTTTTGATCACGCGGAATAAGCGGTAAAAAGTGCTTCGCAGCCAGCGCAGGCCCGGCAGAATTAACCAAAAACAAATGGTTAAAATTGGCTAAACTCATATCTTTAAATGATTTTTCAGGTTGTACGCTATTTTCATGCAACGTGCCCGTTGCAACGATTACTAAATTCACTTCACCATCTTTTTCAATCTTTGTGGCTGCTTTTTTTAAGCTCTCCTCATCCGTAATATCCGCGTTCAAAGACACGATTTTCGAATTCTCAAAACGTACTCCGGATCGTGAACAGGCATAGACAGAATTCACAGATTCATGCTCTGCTAAACTCGTGACAAACGCCTTTCCGATACCTCCGCTCGCACCAATCACGACAGCGCGGATCGGTTTTTCAAAATCATCGAAAGACAAATTAAGAAGTTCTGACATATCTAAATGTACGTAAAACCTGTCGAGACAGATTTGTAAAATTCACGAAAACAGATAAGCGCTTGCGATAAACAGGAGAATGTTGAGTACGTAAAAGTTACGTAAAATGAAGGTAAAAAGCTCCCAAAAAGAAGGTGATTCTTAAGCTCTTAAACGCTATACTGATAAAAGATCAACGACCCATTCGGGATTTTCATGTTTATTTCCACGATGATTAAAAAAACAAACGGACTGATTTTTGGCGCTTGCGTGTTGGCTCTTTTAGCCGCACCTCAGCATGCCCACGCACAAGAAAGCGTAGAGGCTCCGCCACAACCAACCTCTCCTGTAGTAGACATTATTCCGGCCTCACAGGCCGAAGCCAACGGTCAGGTATATAGTGCCTCTTCGCACACACACCCGCCCATCAAGCTGACCCCTGATAAATCGGAATTGATCCGTTTGGACCAGCCGGCAGGCAGTATTATTATCGGCAACCCCGCGCATTTGAGCATTCTGACGGACACATCCCAGATTTTGGTGCTTATTCCACGTGCTCCGGGCGCGACCTATTTCACTATTCTTGACCGTGAAGGCAACGTCATCATGCAGCGTCACGCCATTGTGGCCAGCCCGAAGGAAAAATACATCCGCATCCGTAACAGCTGCGCAGGTACGGGCGATGACGACTGTCAGGCAACACAGGTTTTCTACTGCCCTGACATGTGCCACTCTATTGTTCTGAGCGGCGGTGCTGAAACCGAAACCGTCAGCGACGACGGCGGCGCCGGGAATTCAGGACCCGTTGATATCGAAAGCATCACTGTCAACGCGACAGAAGAAACTGATGAATAAGAAATAATAAGCTTGTTTAGCTTTTCCCGCCTTACCATTAATGTGGTATATACAGTTTGAGTAGACACCATAAGACTTTGAAAAGGACTATTTGTATGCGCTTGCAGGGTTTGAAAAAGAACGCATCCGTACTTGTTATGACGGTCAGTGCATGTGCACTGCTCGGGGCCTGTCAAACGGCCAAAAGCGTCGACGCCAACGGCAATAAAACCGTACATACGGCCTCTATCGATTCCGCCATTTCACGCGCTGCTATCTACAACACAAAGCCCGCCCGCTCCGTTACGTATCTGGAGCGCGCCTACAAACAATCACCGACAGATGAAGCCCTTGCAATCGAATACGCTTCGGCTCTTCGCGGCACTGATGAACTCGGCAAGGCCGAACTGATCCTTGCACCATTTGCGAAAATGGACCCGCCATCTTCCGCCGCCGCTTCCGAATACGCCGCCATCCAGTTGGCAAAAGGCGAGTACGAAGCGGCTGAAAAGCACGCACAGAACGCTATTCTGGCCGATGACGCGAACTTCAAGGCCTATCACCGCCTCGGCATCGCGCTCGACGCCCAGGGACAGCATGAGCCAGCCGAACGCGCATACCGTAAAGGCCTCGACCTCTGGCAAGGCGACCCGACAACAATCATGAACAATCTGGCGCTTAATCTGGCAACACAAGGTTTCCTTGATGAATCTGCTGAAATACTGAGAAAAGCACAGGCTGTAGACCCGAACCGTGATGAAATCGAACGCAACCTGCGTATCGTAACGGCCCTACAGCAAGCTGAAGGCGCTCCCGTGCCTAAGCCGGGTAAAAAGCCCGAAGCAGCGCCTCCACCGGAAGTGCAAACCAACTAACAAAGCTTTCAAGTATCTGAATACACCAACGCCTGCTCAACAAGCAGGCGTTTTTTGTTAATTGAATTGGGCAACCCCAAGCTTTAGCCGCCGACACCTGCACCGGATGCCTGAATACCCGCCGGGCCCAGAATGATAATGAACAAGGCGGGCAGGAAGAATAAAATCATCGGCACAGTCAGCTTTGGCGGCAGGGACGCAGCCTTCTGCTCGGCCGCAGCCATACGCATATCGCGCAATTCATCCGACATCACACGCATTGCCTGCGATACCGATGTACCGTACTGCTCGGCCTGAATAAGAGATGTGGCAAAGGTTTTACCCGCACCACTACCAACACGACGCGCAAAGTCCTGCAAAGCCTGACGGCGGTCATTCAGCATCGCCATCTCGGCACTCAACAAGCCCAGCTCCTCGGCCAGAATTTCAGAATGTTCGGAGATTTCTTCAGCTACACGGTCAACCGTCTGTTCAAGACCGATACCGCCTTGAACACAGATCAACATCATGTCCAACGCATCCGGAAAAGACAGGTTGATCTCCTCCTGACGCTTCAACACCTGGTTCTTGATCAATACATCAGGCAGCTTATAGCCTATCAACGCTGCCGTAAGAACGGAGAGCAAAACAACCGTGTCGGACACTTCCGTCTGACCGTTTGTAAGCACCAACGCCGTCAAAGAACAGAAAACGACGGGCAAAATCGCCTGCGCGATCATAAATTTAACGGGTGCTTTCGGGTCACGAATACCGGCCTGCAGCATCTTGTCACGGACCTTTTCGCCCATTTCACCGGCCATCTGCTGCATTTTGTAAAAACTGGCAATCGAGTCAGCAGCTGAAATCTCATCCTTACCCTTTTTAGCAGGACCTTCCTTCGTGGCTTTATAAAGATCCTTACGGCGCTTTTCGATGACAGAGCGGTAACGTTCTTTCTTTTCCGTCCGGTTCAGGAATGGCAAAGCAAACGCGACAAACGACCCTGACGCCAGCAACGCACTGATCACGGTAATAATGAGATGTTTATCCATTGTAGAGCCTCCCTTTCCTAAATCTTGAAGTTAATCATGACCTTCATGACGAACACACCAAGCGACATCCACACAATCGCACCTGTCAGCAGGATATTCCCGAAGGAGTCCGTAAACAGCAGGCTGATATAGTCATAGTTCACAAAATACAGCGCCGTCGCCACCAGTACAGGCAATGCAGCAATAATCGAAGCCGAGGCAATCGCCTCCGAAGACAAGGCCTTCACTTTACGTTTCAAGCGGAAACGCGCACGAATAACGTTAGAAAGGTTCAACAACACCTCCGACAGGCTGGAACCCGTCTGCGCCTGAATTGACAACCCTGTCGCAAACATTTGCATCTCTGTAATCGGCATGCGGCGCGTCGCTTCCAAAGCGGCCTCATGCAAAGGCACGCCGATTTTCTGCTTATCCCGAATACGTTCCATCTCCTCGCCCACAGGGCCTTCGAATTCACGGGCGATCATGGAAATCGCTTCGGATACGGGCATACCCGCACGCAATAAACGCACAGTGGCCTCCAGAGCGTCAGGAAACTCCTGAAGGAACTTCTTCTGACGACGGGCCGTGATCTTCTTGACCACAAAACGCGGCAAGCCGAATAAACCGATAATGGCTACGGCCACCATAATATGTGGCGGTTGCCCCATTATTTTTGAAAGAAACGTAAGCCCGGCACAGAGCAGCACAGAAAAAATCCAGAATTGGGTAACGGATATGCTTAACCCCGCCTGCTCCAGCATCATCGCAATTGTGGTCTTCTTCTTACCGTCAGCCTTGAGGTCTTCCTCTTTGGCGTCTTTCAGCTTTTTGGCCAGATCGGCGCGGCGCTTATCCTTTTCGTCTTTCTTGGGACCCTTCTGTCGCGCACCTGCTCCACCGCCCTGAATAACGCCCATGACACGTTTCTGTCTCGCGCGCTCCTGCCCGAGAACAAACGTCACGCCCATGATGATAACCACGGTCGTAATCGCGACAATCAAAATGAGTTGCAGCATATTCATAGCTGTTATCCTTACAGAGAATTAATCGTAAGCACCTTCGAGCGCTTCCAAAACCATATCGGCAACGCCGTACTGACGGGCATTATCAAAGAATTTCGGACGCAAACCTGTCGAACGCTGACGCGTGATCAACTTGCCGTTTTCATCTTCGCCTTCAATTTCGAGCGTGAACAGGTCCTGCATAGTGACGACTTCGCCTTCCATGCCTGTAATCTCGGTGACATGTGTGGTTTTACGAGAACCGTCGCGAAGACGTTGCACCTGAATAATCACATTGACCGCACCGGCAATCTGTTCCCGTACGGCAATGGTCGGCAAGTTCAAACCACCCATGGCAATCATATTTTCCATACGGGAAATCGCTTCACGCGGGTTGTTCGCGTGGACCGTACCCATGGAACCGTCGTGGCCTGTGTTCATCGCCTGCAGCAAGTCAAAAGCCTCAGGACCACGCACCTCACCAACGATAATGCGCTCAGGACGCATACGCAGACAGTTCTTAACCAAATCGCGCATCGTCACCTCACCAACCCCTTCAAGGTTGGGGGGGCGTGTCTCCAGACGCACAACGTGTGGCTGCTGCAGCTGCAATTCGCAAGCATCTTCGCAAGTAATCACACGCTCGCCCGGTTCAATATAACGGGTCAGACAGTTCAACATTGTCGTTTTACCGGAACCCGTACCACCGGAAACCAGAACATTTGTTCGGCACCGTCCGATCGCCATAATCAGCTTCGCACAGGACGGCGTCATCGAACCGAAGCTCACCAGCTTCTCGAGTGTCAGCTTGTCTTTGGTAAATTTACGAATGGTCATACATGACCCATCCACGGCCAATGGCGGAATGATCACGTTCACACGGGAACCGTCCGCAAGACGCGCATCACAAATCGGACTGGCTTCATCGACACGACGACCGATCGCACCCACGATACGTTGGCAAATCGTTGTAAGATGCTGGTTGTCACGGAATTTAATCTTTGTACGCTCGATCTTACCGCCGACCTCGATATACGTCGTATCGGGACCGTTAATCATGATATCGGCAATGTCATCGCGCTCCAGCAACTCTTCCAAAGGACCAAAGCCGAGCATGTCATCGGCACATTCCTTGGAAATGCTTTGTAATTCCGCAGGTGTAAGGTCGAGGTTACGGAAGCGAGCAATTTCCTCAACCGCGCTTAAAACTTCTTCACGGGCCGCTTTGGCTTCCATATTGGCCAACGCTTTGAGGTCAATACCGTCACGCAAATCAAGCCAGATACGATTACGGGAGCGCTGAAGGCGCAAAGATGTAATGGAATCCCCTTCTTTCGCTACACTGGCTTCTTCTGCGGCCATATTGGCCAGATCTTCAGCAAACGGGTCGTGAGCGGTCGGCGCATCCTTTTTTTCCTTAGGCTCGTCTTCCGCAGACCCGGGGGCATCCTCTTCCTCAGCCTCTTTTTTAGCGGCAAGCGCCTCATTCAATCCGGCGAGCTGTTCTGCGGCCTTACCCTTATCCGGTTTGGGCAAAGGAGCACTGGCGGCCTTGTCTTCCAGTTGTCCGCCGGGTTCGCCCTTCTTGTCCTCATCCTTTTTCTTTTCTTCTTCGGCAGCCTTCTTGGGCGCCTCCGTCATTTTAGGCGCAGTCTTGGCATTGGTACCGGAACCCTTTTTACCAAACATACGTTATGCTTTCTTCTTTAACTTTCCTAAGATGCCGTCGAGGAAACCACCATCTGGCTCGTCCTCATCGGTATTTTCATTCACAGCTAGATATTTTCGCACGAGCGGCAATAAATTTTTGTTAATTACCTCGCGGGCTGCTTTGTCATCGGTCAGCTTCTTGCTTTCGCTTTCATTGCTTAAAAAGACTTTCGGATCGAACGGCAGATAAGCGGCAACATCAAGCTCCATAGCCTTTTCGATATCATTCTTTGAAACTTCACTGGATGCGGCCTGCCCCTGCATATTCACGATCAGGGACAATTCACCGTGATCGCCGCCACGCACTTCACGAACCTCCTGAACCAGACTTCTCGCAAGGCGCAAAGCCGGTAAAGTCGGTGTGGAAACAACCATTATCTGGTTCGCTCGGGCAATCACACAGCGCTGCAAAGCAGCCGGAGAATGCGAAACATCAACAATCACAATCGGACACTTCACCATAAGCATGTCGATCAAAACCTCGAATTGCTCCGCTGATACAGTGTCTTCCAACATCACGTCACCACCGGTAGCCAGAACCTGCAAACGCTCGTCAACTCTATGCAACATGCGCTTAATACTGTCTTCATCATTCGCTTCAGCCGCGCGGACAGCCTCGTCCAGTGTTGTCGAAGGCTCAAAACCAAGACCGACCCCTAAGGTCGACCAACCGCCCGACGTATCGAGCAACATGGTTTTCTGGCCCAGAATATCGGCAATACCGCATGCGAGAGCCTCAGCGATAATCGTAGTACCTACACCGCCCTTCGCCCCTGTAAGAGCAATCAAACGGCTGCCTGTAACGCCGATTTTTTCGATCAGGGCTTTCGCGACCACTTCGGCCAGGTCTTCGGTCGATACCGGCCGTACCATGTAATCGCTGACACCCATGTCAATCAGCTTACGGTACAAATTCACATCATTGTCCGGACCGATGATAATCGCGGAAGTACCCTCCTCGCAGTGTCCGGCCAGTTCACCCAACCGCTCTGTAAAACTGTCATCAATCGTATCGGTTTGGATAACAATCAGATCGGGGGATTTTATCTCTTCATAAACGCGAATAGCGCTTTCTACATCGCCGTCTTCACCGGCCACCCGCACACGGGCAAAGCGCCAATCGTCTTCAAGACCGCGCGCGGCCTCCAATGTTTGCGGATCTTTGGAGTACACGGCAAGCTTCGAAGACGGAAGCAATATAGATGTCGCCTGATTCTCTGCCTCACTCATGTTTTGATGCCTATGTCCTTCACGATAAACTGGTTTTTTTATTATTATAGAGCATTACGCGACCAGACTCCATCAACTCAAGAGACCGAAAACACCCAAATTTCGATTATTCGTCACCCGAGGCGCTTTCACCCACCAAAGGCTCGTTAGGAATACCCGTACGGTACGTTTCCGTAGAGTTCGCAACACGGCGACCGTCTGTAGTTGGCGATATATTGCGGCCTTTAAGATCAGAAGGACGTGCCAGCTGACGGGCAAACAACATGTCGCGCGTACAACCCAGCTTGTATTCATTATCCAGATCTTCTTCACGATCGAAAGTACCACCCATAGCTTCACAGCCCGCAGGGCCAAGAGCAACATAACTATCGAAAGCGATCAGGACCTTCATATCCGAACCTGAATTCACGACAGGCATGATGCCGGATTCAATGTGCGGCAAGCCTTTCTTGCGGAAATACGACGCAATGCGGGCCGCATGATCACTGGCATGCATAGCATTCGATGTGCGTGATTGCGGGTCATAAGAAACCGTCACCTGCAAGGGCCCGTCACCGTGCTTTTCGTAGTGACGAACAATTTGGTACATCTTCTTTTCATCCAGAGTTCGAACATCGAATGACTCGGCATACGAACTTTCTTCAAGACGCATTTTCGTTGTGTTCAATGTTGATTCTTCATGCAGATCACATGCCGTAAGCATCATACAAAGGGCGATCAGTGCCAAGACTGCATAAGGCATCGAAATTGTTATTTTTCTTGATTTGGTAGACATAACTTACTCCTGATACCTTTTTAATCCAGCAAATATCCGAAACCGGCACCTGCTTCAAACAGGCTCTCATCCTCGACTTCATATGTACGGCGGATGTTCGCCACAAATGCCTGAGCCAACGGGTTAGAATTATCCTTCGGCACATGCTGGGCCATTTCGACTTCTTTGTAAGGCTCGACCAGATACGGCGTAACAATCACAACCAGTTCGGTCTCATCGCGCATAAAGTTATCTGATTTCACAAGGTCACCAAGAACCGGTGTCTGTGCGATACCCGGCAAGCCGGAATACCCTTCAATAGCGTTAGATTGGAGAATACCGGCAATCATCAAGCTGCCGCCTGTCGGCACTTCAACCGTAGTCGATGCACGACGGATACTTCTACCGGGAACAACAATCCCGCCTAGTGTCACCGCGTTTTCGTTATCAACCGCAGACACTTCCGTATTCAATTGCAGGCTAATGCGTTCTTCGGAAAGTACAGTCGGGCGGAAGTTCAATGACACACCGAATTCACGGAAAGTCACAATCACGTTACCGACATTGTCCAGGCCGGACGGCACGGGGAATTCACCACCTGCCAAAAAGCCTGCTTGCTCGCCTGAAATCGAAGTCAGGTTCGGCTCAGCCAGAACATTGGCCAGATTACGCTCCTCCAGAGCATCCAGAAATACACCGATATCACCGATACCGTTAATACCCGTATCCGCTAGCAACCGGAGCGTAGCAAGAGATGGCTGCGTCAGGGCGGCACCACTATCAAGCGTTGCCGAACCATCGCCGCCGATCGTCGTGGTCGGGCGTGTAGTTCCGAAAATCGTTGAGGCCGCCGCTTCGTTCGGGTCGTTAAAGTCGGTGGAAATACCGAATTCTTTAAACACACTGCGCGATGCCTCGACAATTTTGACCTGCATCATCACCTGTTGTTCACCGCGGACTTCAAGCAGGTTAGCAATAATTTCATCGATAGGACGACCGTCTATATCCTGCAAATCACTGACATAATGACCGACAATCTGTGTAACTTTCGATGCTACACCGGGGTTTGAAACCTCACCGGTCAGCAAAATCTGATCATGAATGGAGCCAACCGTGATCTCCTCACCGGGGAACAACTGGTTCACCAGCGCCTGAATAGCTTTCAGGTCATACGTCACATGAATATGAATGTCTTCAAGGATGTTCCCCTCACCGTCCAAGACGATGATATTCGTATCACCAACCGTCAAACCAACGACATATAAAGAGTTACTCTGAACCGCAGCAACGTCTATCACACGCGGGTCCGCGACAAGAACGTCGGACACATCACCATCGACCTTTAAAAGCTGCGCTTTACCGAGAGTAATTTGAGTTGGGCCTTCTACGGCCATCTCAACCTCTGTAGCCTGCAAATCACCTTTGGCAGCCCAGGCAACACATAAAGGCATCACCATGATCACTGCGATCATCGCGACAAAAATTCGATCAAACCCGAGCGGGCGCAAAGAGAGCTTTGACATGGTTTCAGTCTTTCGGTTGGTTACACAGAGAAAAAGTAATGTGGAAAATTACAGGAAGGCGTAAGAATTATTTTGCAAGCACGGTGGAAACCTGCTCACCACTATAGATTCGCACACTCTGCCTGTTTTTTCCAGATTCTTCTTTGATTTTCTGAACCCCGCGATAAATCTCATCACCCATAGTCGTTAGACGGGCATCCGAGGTCACAGGGCCGGATCTTTGAACAATTGCATCATCACCAATAGCGCGCAGAACAAGCGTCAGCTGCCCCAACTCGCCGGCGAGCGATAATCTTTCGGCATCTTCGGCTGTAACGGCCAGCGTTACAGTCTTACCGACTCTAATCTTTTCATCCTCTTTCGGAGGTTGTGCGGTCTGGTCAACAGCCAGAACCTTCACATTTTGTAAAATCGTTTCCGTTGCATAGTTATCGAGGTTCAGGGCAATGAAGTTTCTGACATTCGGGTCTTCATCGTCCGAACTAATACGCGCACGGTACGTCAGCATGACATCAACAAAATCACCGGGGCCTATAAAGCCACCAACCATACTGGACGCGTTCACCTCGATAGCAAGCGCACGCTGGCCCGGCTCAAGGCTGGCCGCAACCAGATTACCTTTAGATTGCTGCAACAAAGCACTGCGCATAATCGGCTCACCTTCAGCGATCGTTCTTGCCAAACGGCCTTCCAAAGCATCATCCGCATCCTGATCACCGTCACGCACAATCGCACCACGGAACATCGACTGCTGCGGCCATGACTGCCAGCGCATGCTACCAGGCGTTAATTCCTGCCCGATCCGCAAATCTCTACTCGCAACCAGAATTTGAGTTGTCGGCACATCAGCAACCTCAACCGGCTCGTCAGAACCGCCGAGAGTAACCTGCACCAACATGGCCACAAGCACAGCCACAAGCACAGCACCGCCGAGCACAATCAGGATATTTTTATTCATGACGAAAACCTCATTTGGTTTTTAAACTCATTTTCTTCTGGATCGGAAAAGCCAATCGAAACGCAGACGCCCTAAGAACAGGACAAAAGAAACTACTAATATTATTGTGCGCCGATTATCTTAAAAATTCGTGAAACCCATAGATTACGGCACCTGTGAATAAATCTGTGGACTAAAAACCGTGTGGCAAAGCCTAGGACGCAATGAATAACGAAAAGTTATCCACATTAAGGTACCCTATTTTTAAGAAAGATGCCAGTGCCCCGATAACAATCGCCACACCATAAGGAACCTTGCTGGCGCCGCCCTGTACCTGCGCAATCCAGCTATCCGGCTTCGGGCTTTTTACGGGTTTGAATTTCTGCAGAATAATCGCAACCAACCCCAGAACCCCGCCGACAAGTGCCATATAAAACAAAAACGGGATCAGGCCCGGCATACCCATCCATAGGGCGTAAACGCTCGCTAACTTCGAGTCTCCGGCACCGATCAACTTGAAAGCGAACAAAGCGGCCGTAAGACCGAAAACAATCAGGAAGGCCAGAATATGCGACAACAGAGGGAAAAACACCTGCCCATAACCGCCCAACCACAACACACCGAAAGACACCGCGAACGCGCCCATGATTATCAGGCTATACATATTCGGTATGGTCATGCCTTTGACGTCCGAGTGCGCAGCCACAGCTCCAACACCCAACACAACAAATATCGACGTGAGATAGACGATCAGAAAAAACATAGAATTAGTATATCCGGTTTGGACTCAGAAGATGAACGACCGACAAGCAAATAGCTTACGGTGAACCGCCGCCGGTCATTTCGGTATTTACATCAGTGAAAGTCTGCTGAAGCGTACCGCCCATTGAAAAAACGATAGCCACAATCGCAACGGCAATCGCCGCAGCAATCAAACTATACTCAATAGCCGTCGCGCCCTGCCTGGCATAGAACAGCGACAGACAAAATGTAATAAAAGATTTTTTAATAGAGAGAAATAAATCCATTTCAATAACCTCGGATTGCTCTTTCGAATAAAGAGCGTATGCGCACAAGTATAAACGGAGATTAAAAAAAAGCCCACCCTTACATTTGTGGGCGAGCTTTTTCTTTAAGCTAAATTACCAATATTATGGTGAACCGCCACCTGTAAGTTCTGTGTTCACATCTGTGAACGCCTGCTGGACGTTACCGCCAAGCGTAAACACGATAGCGACGATAGCAACAGAAATACCGGCAGCAATAAGGCCGTATTCAATAGCTGTAGCACCATCTTCATTTGTTAAATAAGCATCTTTCAAAGCTAACAGTTTCAACATGGTTTTCTCCTTTAAGATTTTTTTTGGAATTTCGGTTAACCCGTCCTTAAAACCACTCTAGCACAGAAGGTTTATCGGTCCCAACCGTTACTATTTCAGAATATCGGAAGTTGGTTAAAGGGAGGTTAAAAAACGCAGTGAACTGACTAATAATAGAATAAAAACAGCCCGAACATCAAGTATAAACTTTATATTATTTTATCTAAAATTTTAAATAAGCAGTCAAAACTAAAAACAACAAAGATTTACTTAAACAAAAAAACAAAAATATCTCTTTTTACTATAAAATCACAAGTAAAAGCTAAAGCCTATGTAGTAATATTGGATCATTAACTCTTACTAATATCAGGATTTATTACTCACAAAAAACAAAAAACCTTGCCGTTTTTTTTACCGCAAGGTTTTTCGTTTATATCGTTACTATGATTAGCTGCGGATTCGCAGGTTACTCAACTCTTGAGCAATGTCGCGGAACACCTCAATCAACTCGTCGGAGCTAGTGACATGTTCGTGGCGACCGCCGTTAACGGCACAGTCTTCATAAAGCTGTTTAGTGTTGTCGCTGATACCTCCGCTCGATGCCTCGAACGTGATTGTGTAGATGGTGATGTTATCCTGCACATCCATGTTCTGGCATGTGTCTCTTAAGCGGTCATCAACATCGCCACTGCTATCAACATTGTTTTCAAAATAGTTACCGTAAGCGGAGTAAGGATAGCTACTGACGTTGTTACCATCAGTCATCATCACAACCACTTTGCGATATCCCGTATTCTCGTAAGGGACAGCTTCCTGAAACGGGAAGCCCGGTGAGATCATCCGGTAACCCCAGACCATGCCGGTACTACCATACGTGTTACCGTTGGCACGCATCTCGCCGATACGGTTTTTCAGATCCGTCATATCATTGGTCATCGGAAGCACCGCTGCTTTCGGACAGATATATTCAGGAATACGTCCAACTTCGCGCGGCGCGCCGTAAGAATAATAAGCGTGTGTACAGGTACCGCTGCTGTTCCAGTTATAGCAGACATAGTGTTTCTGCAACTTGTCACATTCGGCCGAGTCATCATTTTTGTTGCGGCACCAACGGTACATATACCATGGGCCTTCGTTATCGGTTACGTCCGTTCCGTCGTCATATTCACGCACACAGATATCCGTGTCGCCGTCATTGCTAAACGTCAAACCGACAGGATTACGCAGGAACGAAGCGCCGTAGCTATTACCGTCATCGTCATAACCAAGACCGTAAGGACCGACATTGACCGATGTTGCAAAGGGGACAAGACCGACCTTCACATACTGGTTATTCGGCACAACGAAACTGTCATAGTGATCAAGACAGTCCGAAGTTTCTTCCGAATTATAAGTGCCGAAAATAATCTCGATAAATTCACAACTCGCCGTACGCAGCTTGCCGATATTGTTGTTGTAACTCATGGACCCGGTGTTATCGAGAACCAGCACAACTTCGATACCTTGAATGTCTCTTTGTACAACCGTCTTTGCGGCAACATCGATATATTCAACCCCGATAACGCCGAGGAAAAATGTATCGTACTCCGCATTCGCGGTCACAGTCACAAGGTTACCGTCGATGGAAACTTCAGGCGTAAATGTAAGACCCATTTTTTCAAACGGGTAGTTCGCATTAAAGAAGTCTTCCACTTTGGCTTCAATTTCAGATGAGTCCGTAGAATAGGCCGTTGCAGCCAGAGCCGCAGCATCAATCGCTTGTGCAAGTCGTTGCTGCACCAGATATGCGTTTGCAAAGTCGACCGACATTCCTGCCGCACCGATAAGCAAAGGCGCCATGATTGCGAACATCAGGGCAATTGCTGCGGTCGTATCGCGCCAGAATTTTTTTACAAACCCTAAGGGGCCGTTTATTTTTTTATGAGCATGCAGTTTCATATTTATTCTCCCTTACACGGGTTTTTTAATTTAATTTCTTTCGATCACGGCGCTCTTGCGACCGCGGGCAAATGCAATTTCCTGCATCTGCATATCGTCAACGACGAACCCTGCAAAAAGCGGTTCGTACAAATATTCGACGGCAACCACCAGCACACCTTCATCGGCTTCGGCCAGCGCTTGCACGCGTGTTAACACATCGGCAATCGGAACCATGTTGCGGGTCTCACGCCATTCAATGACCGGCGCGCCGTCATCATCAAACGCGATGCTGACAATATCCACTCCATATGAAGTATCACTCAACGGCAGCAACGCTTGCTGTCCGCCTTGAATGGCTTCGTTCAATCTTGCTGTATCCACTTCGGCGTGGCGCGCAATCAGATCTGCCGTAACTTGCGAAGCACGGATGGTTTTTTGGTTCGCGATAATGCCGTTACCGATGTCAAAAACACCGAGCATCATCGTCAACAAAATCGGGAAAATATATGCCGCTTCAACAGCAGCCATGCCGTCCTCTTCTTGAAGACGGCCTAAAGAAATTTTTTGCAAAAATTGTGAAATACGGCGTTTCATCATGATCCGGCCCCCTGAAAATCATAAGGTTCAGTTTGCATGACAATTGTGGAAATAAACAACGTCGAGCTGTCAGGCCCCATAATCAAAGGACCGACGACGGGCGTCATCATTCCATAGCGGTAAGATGTGCGGATAAGCATCGAGTCACCGGAACCGCCTGAGTTAAACCCTTCGGAAACAATGTTCCCGTCAGCATCGAACTGGGGCGCGATATCGTCAAAGAAACTATCCAGCGGCTTCACTTCAACCACAATATTCTCGCAATCAATAAAGACGGCTGCATACTCGCACAAAGCATCTCTGAAAACCTGCTCTTCGTTTCCGACACCAGATTGCTGTAATTCGCCTGTTCTGACCATACGGGCTGCCGATGTGGTCGCACCTTCGAGTAAACTTTGCGCTGTAAACATGATGGCCAACTCCAGAATACCCAGAGTTAAGAGCATGTACGGAAAAAGCAGCATACTGAACTCAATAGCTGTCGTTCCGTCATCTTTACGGAAGAGAGATTTTATAAATTTTCGTGCTTTCCCAACCATTTAGCACAACCCACCTTGTATTTGTCTTAAATTCTTTTCAAATTTTTGGCATAAAAAAAGCGGCTTTCAGCACGCCTTTACTACCCCAAATAAAGTTATTCTTAATAATTAGGATACGAAAACTTAACTAAGATACCTTTAATAATGCTTCAAATTTTAAAGATTGTATTAAGACCCCTGCGATTCAGCCGTTTCAGGACTATCATCTATCGGAAAACCTTCATGGTCCAAAGTCAGCTTTCCACTGACCTCCTCGCCCCACCTTTTGATCAATTCGGCCTGACGCTCCTCGATAGCCTGTTTACGGGCCATACCGCGCTGATACATAAAACTGGCAACGGTCAAAGTAACGGCCCAATCGATGATATAACCGACAGCGGCCGCCGAATAAATCACGATAATCGCCATCGGGTCCAGAATGATCGTCAGAGCCTTATCCATTGAATGATCTGTCGTCCATAATTCCATCAAGAACGGCGTCACCCCCGCTATATTCATCGCGCCGACTGTAACCGCTTTGGTTTTACGCGGACTTCTATCGACGAAAAACGCAACAAACATCGGCAACAACCCGATGATCAAAATCAAGGCACTCGACATAAACCAGACGCCAGCAACAGCCAGCAACACGAGCATTGCGCTTGCACTAAAAGACTGGCCAGTGGCCTTTTTACGCTGCTTGGTTTTTGGTGCTTTTTGTTTTGGCATTATCAAACCTTACCTAAAATAACGATTTCTCTGACAGATACATCGATGCCGCGCCGAGAATAAGCACAAACGCGAGAATGCAGGAAAACACTGCCGAGAAAGACCGTCCTGTCTCGAAGCCGAACTTCGATTTATCCTGCAAACGGGTTTCGAGCATTTCACGCTCCTGATCGATCCTTTTGAATTCAAGCATCGCCTTTTTGAACGAAAGAAAATCTTTCTTCTGCACTTCCGCATTCTCGAACAACGCCGCAATCTTCACGAGATTGCCGGACATCTGGAACTCCGCGATCGCTTCGCGCATTTTTTCCTGCACATTACGGTCATGGTACCGCTTGGCTACCACTTGAAGCATCGGTGCCATCACACGCGCCAGAAACGGCATATCCGGCATTTTGTATCGGCGCTGGATATTGGCAAAGCATTTCAACGTTGCGGCAACCTGACGATGATTTTCATGCGTGTTCAGGTCAAACAGATAATTCTCGATACTCTTTGAATCCTTCTCCTGCAGGAAGGCAACCACATGCTTATCGAGGAAGACTTTCGGCGGACGGCCCTTTCGGCACATATCCTCAAATGCCGCCAAGAGCTGGTCGGCATCGGTCGCGAAATAATCGCGCAAGCTTTCACTCTGACACGGACTTTCAGGGCTTAATATATACAACGCCCGCTCCGGCCCTTCTCCGAATTTACTGCTTTTCAGGTAGCGTTTGCACCGCTCGAACTTGGAAAACAGGCCCGTAACATCCATCACGGCCGTATTCTGCACAGCCAACCAGTTCAACCCGACCTGCGTCAGGAAAATTTCAGCAATCTTGGTAATGCTCTCCCGACGGTAAATTAATTGCGACATCAACGTACCCAGACTGTCACAAATTATATTCATTCCGCGATAACGCAGCGGCGCATTCGGGTCGAGCGCAATACACACGTTACTGAGCAAACAGGCTTCGTAGCCCGATCCGGTAGATTGCTGGCGTGAATCCGTCAGCGCCTTTTCATAGCGCAACGCCATTTCCTCATCTTCCAATGAACGCTCGATCCAGTTTTCCAGCGTGCCGTCTTCAATAAGCCTTTTAGCCTCTTTGGGATGATCATGCATATGCATCGCCAGCATCGGCGCGTTATAAAAACGGCTTTCAGCCAGGGATATCGGTCGCGGTGCTTTCTTGGTCGCGGTGGCCT
The DNA here is from genome assembly GCA_016764775.1 of Alphaproteobacteria bacterium. Taxonomy (GTDB): domain Bacteria; phylum Pseudomonadota; class Alphaproteobacteria; order Micavibrionales; family Micavibrionaceae; genus TMED27. The sequence continues at coordinate 10,990 of JAESRE010000030.1, read as the reverse complement.
GTTTCGGACTTAAACGCCGCCCGTCGAGCCAGGCGACAACCTCGTCTATCGTCCATCTTTGTGAAGTATCGTCATGCAACAACCCGCGAAGAAGCTCCAGTATCTCGCCCTTAAAACGGTCTTTACCGGTAATGGCCGCATAACTCCCCAGTTCCAGCTTCTTTTGCACGACTTGCTCGGTGCTTAAACCTTTTAAAGGGTCGTTCTGTCGCATCAATACGGCAATGGAGACACCCAACGCATATAAATCATCGCTGTTAGTGCCTTTCCCACGGGAAATCGGATCGGCCATTGCCCGTTGAATAGGCTCGTATATTGCCGGCTGCGAATAGGACGGCGGACAGGCCAGAGCGTCACCGAGAATAACCGACTTGGCTTTTCCTGCATCGGTCGACATGAACATATTCGACGGACGGATAGAACCGTGCACAAAATCCTTGTCACGGAAATCCTGCAACACATTGACCATCGGCTTAACAACCACGTTGAGAACATCATCCTGCCGCCACCCCAAAGCAGCAGTATCATTAGGCTCCATCAAGGCTTTACCGAGATTGTTATAATAAATAAATACATACAGCTCACGGTCCTCAGGCGGCCAGAAAACCGTCCCGTACACCACCAGCTTCGCCATAGCGAGGTTCACAAACCCGTTATAAATATTGGCGGCGGCTCGGCGCGGCACGTGCTCACGGTCGCAGACAAGCGCAATTAACGACGATTTGTTGTGATCATTCGAATACGCAGCATAGGCCTGCGCGCTACCTGAATCAAATTGCGGCAATCGCTGATCGCATAATATCTCAACCTTGCCCTCAAAATCGGCCACATTTGCGGGCTTTTCGTCCCGCGCTTTTTTATCTTTCTTGTCTTTTTTGGGCGCAGCGTCTTTAGCCTGAGATCCTTTATCATCAGGCGTTTCAGCGGCCGTATCCTTCACAGAAGGGTCTTGTGGTTGTTCATCCGACATGCGTCGTTAAATCCTTTAAAGACGAATAAAAAAGAGCTCCAGATAGCATTTTACCGCGAAACGGCAGAATCAACAAAGGCATTGCACCTTCAAACACTTAAGGAAAGTGTACTCGCGTTGTGGGAAAAAGTCTATTTCCTCGCAAAATACTCCAGCATACAGACATCACTTGTCGGCCTTCGCATCAAATTAAGCAGAGGCCGCCTCTTCAATCGGATAAACTCCTGACTGGGAATGTAATATCTCGCTGCTGAGTTTCTTGCTGAGGAAATAGTATACGGTCTGTGCCTCGCGTCGTGTTTCGACCAGCCCCGCGCGTCGCAATTTCGCCAGATGCTGTGAAAGTGCAGACTGGCTCAAACCTGTGACGATCCCAAGCTCGCCGACACATTTTTCGCCGTAATAAAGCACACACACTATTTTGAGCCTATGTTCGTTCGACAGCGCCTTTAACAATGAAGCCGCTTGATCGATGTTCTGCTCAAGTTTTTTAACGTTTATTCTGATCACATTCGTGTCCCCCTACTTTATAGTCTAGCAAGGGGATAGAGCGGAATACTGTGACTTGCTTCACATTTGTCTAAAAATTATGAAAATTTAAATCTAAGCGTGTAAAAAGGGCGAAAATACACCTGTAAAAACAGGATATTAGGACCTATTTACCGACAAAGGGATCCTGCATAAGAATAGTATCGTCACGCTCGGGACTCGTGGATAACAGCGTTACAGGGGCACCGATAAGCTCTTCGATATGCTTCACATACTTAACCGCAGCCGCCGGCAAATCGCCCCAACTACGCGCGCCGCGGCTGGTTTCCTGCCATCCTTCAATGGTCTCGTAAATCGGCGTAACCGCAGCCTGTTTGACTTGTGATGCCGGAAGGTAATCAATTTTCTCACCATCCAACTCGTAGCCCACGCAAACCTTGATCTCTTCCATACCGTCCAGAACATCCAGCTTGGTCAGCGCAATGCCGTGAATGCCGCCCAGTTTGATCGCCTGACGGACCGCCACGGCATCAAACCACCCGCATCTTCGCTTACGCCCAGTCGTTGTACCGAATTCATGACCGCGTTCGCCGAGGAATTGGCCAATATCATTATCCTGCTCCGTCGGAAACGGGCCGGACCCCACGCGTGTAGTGTAAGCCTTGGTAATACCCAGTACATACCCGATCTGGTCAGGTCCCATACCGGAACCACAGGCCGCCTGCCCCGATGCCATATTGGACGATGTCACATACGGATATGTCCCGTGATCAACATCCAGCATCATGCCTTGCGCGCCTTCGAACAAAATCTTTTGCCCATCGATATGCGCATCATGCAAAACCTTCCAGGTCACAGCGATATAGGGAAGAATTTCATCCCGTACTTCCATCAATTGTGCAAATATCTCGTCTGCCGAAACCTGCTCCGCTCCAAGCCCCTTCAGCAGCGCATTGTGGTGAAGCATCATACGCTCCAACTTTTCGCGCATCACATCGGGGTATTCCAGATCACAAATACGAATTGCACGGCGCGCAATCTTGTCCTCATAGGCAGGACCAATACCGCGCTTGGTCGTACCGATCGGTTTATTACCGCGCGCTACTTCCATCGCTTCGTCCAAAGCACCGTGTACAGGCAGGATCAGCGGCGCATTCTCCGCAATTTTCAGCTTGTCGGGGTTGATATCAACACCCTGCGCCTGAATGGTTTTGATTTCCTCAACCAAAGCCCACGGGTCAATCACAACACCGTTACCGATAATCGAAATTTTGGACTTACGGACAATTCCACTCGGCAGCAGATGCAGCTTGTATGTCACACCGTCAATAACCAGTGTGTGTCCCGCATTGTGTCCGCCTTGAAAACGCACGACTACATCGGCGCGGCTGGACAGCCAGTCAACGATCTTACCTTTACCTTCATCACCCCACTGTGATCCGATGACTGCTACATTGGGCATCTTATAAACCTTCCTTGTGTTTCAATACCGTCACGATTCCCTGATCGTGTAATTCTTTAACCCCGTCCCAATCGGGCGAAGCATCAACATCTTTGATTGTGGGCGCTGCACGCTCTTTAATTCCCTGACGGAGCGTATCCATATACAGCGTAAACCCTGTCGCACTCTCGCTGACCATCTGGCCGTCATAAATGTCATAGCGTCCGCCTCGTCCCAATTCACCGCGAATACTTTTGGCAAACAATGTGAAAACAACACCGTTATGATATTCGAAACCACGCGTCTCCAATGGGTCTATTGTGACGTTGAAACTCTCGAAACCAAACGCCTTCGCGGCATTCTCCACCGTCTCGACCACTGTTTTCAAGCGGTCAATCAGCGGCTGCACCAATTCGGGCAATCCAATCTCGTCAATGGCTTTAAAAGCTTTATCCGCCGGACCGGAAAGCTTGTGACGAAGTGCGTCGATCTCCTCGCGGTCCGTCTTTGTAGCTTCGAAAATATCCTCGACAATGCGCGGAGTGGCAAAGTCAATAGTCACATCCTCGACACCGGCTTCATGCAGAGCCTTTAAAGCAACCACGGCAATCTCGGCATCGGCCTGTGCGCTGTCCACGCCGATCAATTCGCAACCGACCTGCGTGAACTGACGCTGTGTGCGCGCCTGTGAAGCTTTGGTACGGATAACGTCATTGGCATAAGTTAGACGCAAAGGACGCTCTTCATCGGACAGACGCGACAACGCGATCCGCGCAATCTGCGCTGTAATATCGGAACGCAAGCCCATCATGCGGTGTGTAACGGAATCCATAACACGGAACGTCTCCGCCGAAAGCGCAGCCCCCGGGCCGGGTGCCAGCAAGCTGTCCTCAAACTCCGCCATCGGTGGTTTCACACGCTGGTAGCCGAATTTGTAAAAACTGCCCATCAATGTAGCAATTGCGGCATATTCGGTTTCCGCCTGCGGCGGTAGCAAGTCTTCAAACCCGCTGGGAAGCAAAGCCGTGTTATTTGAAAGATCTTTCATGCAATTACGGATAAGGGCGAAAGCCCCGAAAGTCAATTGAATGTGCGCTTTAGCACCAGAAAGTTTCTTTATTTTTTGGAAGAATAATCCGTGTGAACGGGACGTCTACTCTGCGGCTTCCTCGTGAAACTCGGGAGTCTTTTTCTTACGCTTGGTAAACAGAGCCTTATAAGCCCGCGGTTTGAACGCATAGGTCAGTTGGTGGAAAACGCCCTTACCCATATCATCCTTCACGCCGAGCGGAACGTTACACGGGCCCGGCACATAATACGTACCGAAGATATAATCGTAAAAGGCAAACACAGCCGCATAGTTAGTGTTATACGCTCTGGGTTCATCGGCATGGTGCCAGCGATGCATGGCCGGAGAGATAAGAATCTTCCCCAATATCTTGCCGTAGGTCCACGGCAGGTCGGCATGAACAAAATAGCCGTAATAATGGCGGATCATCACACTGGCGATAACCACTTCCACCGGAAAACCGAGCAACAACAGCAAAACATTATCCATGATATTGGTCGTCAAGTGATCGACAGGATGCGCACGTATCAACGTCAACCATGTCACGGCCGTATCCGAATGGTGAACGGCATGCGATGGCCAGAATAAAGGGGAGTGCATCATGCGGTGACGCCAATATGTTCCGAAATCCATGATCAGCACTGCAACCAGTAAAGCCGCAAAGAACGGCATGGACGCCCACATACTCTCATCAATCAACATCAATCCGCCAGCCTCGAAAAGGTCCTTCATGACGACCGACAGCATGGCTAAAAGAGGCAAGATGAACAAAACATTGAACGCGACGATACCCAGCGTGGTCCGCGTTTCAGGCAGGATTTTGGCCGCTTCGGTAAAAACCTTCGACCCTTTAAAACCCAAAGCCAGCAAAATGAAGAAAACTGCGGGAGCCGCAAGCATTTCCGCCGCGCCGCCAAGCGCAGTCAGGGCCGTATAAAACGTATCTATAAACCACTCTTGCAAGGGAATAATCCTTCTGTCCCGCTGAATCCGTCGACTACCACAATCTCTATTTTATCATATTAGGCGGAATTCATGACAGTTTTGTTAATCCCGCCATTGCGGGGGCAACGACAGAGTAAAGATTTAGAAATGGAAAAAAACGGCTTAACAGACGGCCTTTTCAATCACAGCGCACAAATCACCGACAATGGTTTCAACCTTGCTCTGGTCGTCACCTTCAGCCATTACACGGATAAGCGGCTCCGTCCCGCTGGGGCGGACCAGCACACGGCCGTCATTGGCAAAATCAGCCGTGGCCTTCTCGATCGCATCCTTGATCTCCTGCTTCTCCATCGGCTGGGTGCCTTTCAGGGTCTTCGGATCATATTCCACATTGCGCAAAATTTGCGGCAACGGCTCGAACAGCTTGAGCGCTTCGCTGGCTTTGTGTCCGCTCTCTTTCAAAGTCGAACACACGCGGATCGCGGCCTGCAAACCGTCACCCGTCGTATTGAGATCGGACAGAATAATATGCCCCGATTGCTCCCCGCCGAGGTTATACCCATCAGCACGCATCGCCTCCATCACGTAACGGTCACCGACAGATGTGCGGATCAAATCAATCCCCTTGGATTTCAACAAACGTTCAAGCCCCAGATTCGACATCACCGTCGTGACCAGAGCCGGCCCTTCCAGTTCATCCTTCTCGTGCATCGACAGCGCGAGCGCAGCCATCAACTGGTCACCGTCAATCTTCGTGCCCGTCTCATCGACCATAATCAAACGGTCGGCATCACCATCCAGCGCAATTCCGATATCGGCTTCATTATCGACAACGGCTTCCTGCAAACGGCCTGTAGACGTCGCACCGTAACCGTCATTAATATTACGGCCATTGGGTTGCACACCGATTGAAATCACTTCGGCTTCCAGTTCCCACAGCACCTGCGGCGCAACCTTATAGGCCGCACCATGCGCGCAATCGACAACGACCTTCAGACCTTCCAATGTACTTCCGCGCGGCAAGGCACGCTTCACGCTTTCGGCATAACGGCCGATCGCATCATCAAACCGTGTGGCCTTACCAAGATCGGCAGGCAGCGCGAGATCTTCATTCAAATCACCTTTCAGCGCCGCTTCGATTTCCAGTTCGATCTCGTCATCCAGCTTATAACCGTCGGAGCCAAACAGCTTGATTCCGTTATCCTGAAACGGATTGTGGGACGCGGAAATCATCACGCCCAAATCGCAACGCAATGAACGGGTCAACATCGCAACGCCGGGCGTCGGCACAGGCCCCGTCAGGATGACATTCATCCCCATAGACAGAAAACCCGCCGTCATCGCCTGTTCCAGCATATAACAGGAAAGACGTGTGTCCTTACCGATCACAACGCGGTCGGTCGGGCTGCCTTCACGGCGGGTGCGCAAAACCTTGGCGGTCGCCATCGCAACCTTCAACGCCATCTCTGCCGTCATCGGCGGCTCATTGGCACGCCCGCGAATTCCGTCTGTTCCGAAAAATTCTCTACTCATGCCTTCTGTTTTACGCAAATGCGCGCTGGAACACAATCGCGGAAACACGCGTAGGTCGGTTTATGTATAAAAACTTGCAAAAACAGCACATTACGTTATGTATACTCGGATGAGTAAAACAGCCTTTGACACAATTATCCCGCGTGAAGATCAGGTCCACCCTGAAGATCACGCCTATGAATGCGAAAGCGTCATCACGCGCCTGATCAAAAATGCGGACAATAAAGTACCGTTAGTCGTCACCTGCCCGCATGCGGGAATCCTGATTCCTGATGACGTTGAAGGCACACTGGCCGTCGACAAAGCCGAAGTCCTCTCCAGAGGCGACCGCTTCACCGACTGGCTTACGGTTAATGCCCCCGCCATCGGTGCAAAACAAATCATCAGCAAAATCGCCCCGACCATTTTGAATGTCGGACGTTCCCCCATGAGTCTGGATGCACGCGATGTTCGCGGCGGTGCTGGCTCGTTGAATACAGAAATCGATAAATACACCCACGGCAATATCAGTCAGGGCATCGTCGCCTACAAAACGCTCTATGGCGGCCACCCGCTCTATAAAGCAGGGCAAGAACCCGATGAAGCCGAAATCAGAAACCGTCTGGACACCTATTACTATCCGTTCCATGACACGCTGGATTCACATATCGAACATACTGCCGACAAATTCGGTTACGCGCTGGTCTTCGACATCCACTCCGCGCCGTCCGTCGGCACACACGCAGACGTCGATGCGGGCGAGCCGCGCCCTGACCTGATCTTCAGCAACAACCCCAATGAACACGGCGTATCGGTCGATAATGTATTGTTGAACGAACTGGTGGCTCTGGCCGAACAGCACGGCCTGCGCGCCAGCATCAATTACCCCTATCAGGGTGGCTTTGTTACCCAACAATACGGGGCAAACGGACCAAAGGGTGAAAAAGACTACATCGAAGCGTTTCAGGTGGAATATAACCGCGCGGCCATCGGTGTGGACGAACAGACGCTGGAACTGGTCGATAAAGCCAAATTCGCCAGCGTACAAACCTTCACCAATACAATGCTTCAGCACGTCGCCCGCTACGCACAGGCGAAATCCGAAGCCTCTTTATCCTGCTAAATTCTATATACCCGGAACGGCCTCGAGGCCTTCCGGTCGCGCATTCAGGAAATGACCGCCCACGGCATTATTGATGAACTCGGCCATCTGTTCGGGCGTAATCGCCCCCTCACTCACGCCCATAAGCTGAAAATCGGAAACGCGTAACAGCTGCAATTCAGGGTACGAACCGGTTCTTTTGAACATCTTCAACGCGTCGTACTCGACCACTTCCGCTTTAATCACATGCATATCGCTATGGTCGGACAGAGCCACACCCGCTTCCAAGCTTCCATCCAGATCCTGACAGGCATTGCACTCTTCATCATAGAAATCGATCAGCACATAGCCGTCTTGTGTATGCGCATCGACAAACCCTATAAACTCCTCGACAAGGCTGGTATTGGCTTCGTTCAACTCGGCATTCAAAACATCTAAACGATCCAGCATGCTTTGCGCTTGCGCACGATCACTCTCGGAAACATCTCCGCGCAGGCGGCCATGAAAAACACCATACTCTTCCGCAGTGCCGGACAACTGCGCGTGCACATCATCCAGACGCTGTTGAACGCCTTCACTCGGGGCAAACTTCACCACAGGACCGGCTGCAATTTCCGCGCCCTGAGTATCCTTTGGCCCAACCGTATCGACCAATGCCTGTGATGTTTTCGGATTGTCTTGCTCATGATCGAGCAAATCACTGTTGCTCAGCGCCAAAGCGCCTATACCGATAGCGGCCGCGCTGAATAAAAGCCGCCGTTTGGAAAAATTAAAACCACGCATAACCGTTCTCTCTAATTGACTGGGCAGAAAATTAAAGACTTACCCACCGCAAGTCAAACGCAGGGCATGAACGCTCGTTTTTGAAAGAGTTAATTGGACCAGTTACCGCTGCGGCGCTCTTCTTCGAGCGCACGCTTATAATGCAAATGGTCCTCGCGGGATGAATCTTTTTTCTCAACTCTGTTTGCCGGACCCGCCGCTTTGATCATCGATGACCCCGCACCGATGATGATCTTGACGATATTCACACAGATGATCAGCGCAAACGCCCCGAGGAATAAAAAGATGATGGCTTTCAACTCAGGTGACATCTCGACTTCGAAATTCGCATTGCGCGCAGGGCCCGATGCACCGTTTTCAACAGGCACAATAAACTTGCCGTTTAAAATCGGCCCGTCAATTTCGGTGATTTCCTGAATATATTGGACGATGTGCACATTTTCGGGGGCATCAACGATCTGAAACACCAGATATGCAAAGAACAGCATCAAAGCCACGCCCGTAATCACGAGCAACAGCCCCAAAAGTGCGAGAATACTGCGTGGATTAAACCCCGTATCTACCGGTAAATGACGTCCCATATTTCCCCCTTATTCTCGAACGCTGAATGTCGGCTTAAGCCCCTTGCGGCAATTCCCCGCCACTCAAACCGCCACCGGAAGGCACGGATGATTTCGGCTTGGTATCTTTCGGCTCGTCATCGTCTGTATCACGGATAATCGGCTTACCGGCCAGCAAGTCCTTGATCTCGTCACCGGACAGCAATTCATATTCCAGCAACGCTTTCGCAAGCTTATGCAGATCATCAAGATTGTCTGTCAAAATCTGCTTAGCGCGGTTGTATCCTTCTTCAACGATACGGCGGATTTCCGCATCAACAAGGCTGGCCGTCTCATCGGACATATTCTTCGTTTGTGTCACGGAATGGCCGAGAAACACTTCTTCCTGATCCTGTGCGTAACGGATAGTCCCCAGCTTATCGGACAGTCCCCATTCGGTAACCATCTTACGCGCAATATTGGTTGCCTGCTGGATATCGCTGCTCGCACCCGTTGTAACTTTCTCATGACCGAAAATAATCTCTTCCGCCACACGACCACCCATCGCAACGGACAGATCGGCATGCAGCTTTTCACGGCTCATGGATAAACGATCACTTTCAGGAAGGCGCATAACCACACCCAGCGCGCGGCCACGTGGCACGATCGTCGCTTTGTGAATCGGGTCGGACGCCGGCTCATGCATACCGACGAGCGCGTGTCCCGCTTCGTGATACGCCGTCAATTTCTTCTCGTCCTCGCTCATCACCATGGATTTACGTTCAGAGCCCATAAGAACCTTGTCCTTGGCATCTTCCAGCTCATCCATACCGACAACGCGCTTACCGCGACGGGCAGCCAGCAACGCCGCCTCGTTCACAAGGTTGGCAAGATCCGCACCACTAAAGCCCGGTGTACCGCGTGCGATGACAAGCGGATCAACGCTGTTGGCCAGTGGGACTTTCTTCATGTGCACTTCGAGGATTTTTTCACGGCCTTTAATATCAGGCAAAGGCACGACAATCTGGCGGTCAAAACGGCCCGGACGCAACAACGCAGGGTCCAGAACGTCAGGACGGTTGGTCGCGGCGAGGATAATCACGCCTTCATTGGATTCAAAACCATCCATCTCCACCAGCAACTGGTTGAGGGTTTGTTCGCGTTCGTCGTTACCGCCGCCAAGACCGGCACCACGGTGACGACCCACCGCATCGATCTCGTCGATAAAGATGATACATGGCGCATTCTTCTTACCTTGTTCGAACATGTCACGGACGCGGGACGCACCCACACCAACGAACATTTCAACAAAGTCGGAACCTGAAATCGTAAAGAACGGCACATTGGCTTCACCGGCAACCGCACGGGCCACAAGCGTTTTACCCGTACCGGGTTGACCGACCAGCAACGCACCTTTCGGTATTTTACCGCCCAGGCGGCTGAATTTCTGCGGATCTTTCAGGAATTCGACAACTTCTTCCAGCTCGGCCTTGGCTTCTTCAATGCCCGCCACATCTTCGAATGTGACCCGGCCATGTTTTTCGGTCAGCATCTTCGCACGGGACTTACCAAAGCCCATCGCGCCGCCGCCTTTACCGCCCTGCATCTGGCGCATGAACATAATCCACACACCGATAATCAGGAACGCAGGCAACAGGGACACCAGAATACTCATAAAGCTGAGTTCTTCGGGGCCTTCGGCTTCTGCTGAAATCTGTACGGCTGTACTTTGCAAGCGCTCGACGACATTCTCGTTCGGCGGCACTACGACATGAAATTCATCACCACTGGATGCGAACGTACCGTGCAATTCTTCGCCCTTGATCGTGACGTTGGAGACACGACCGGCTTGCGCATCGGCCATAAATTCACTGTAGGAGATATTCCCCGCAGTCGGCTTGCCGTCTTGCGCGCTTTGCACAATGTTGAAGAGGAAAATCAGTACCAGCCCGATCGCCAGCCAGAAAACCAAGTTGCGACCAAATCCATTCACGTTGGGAACATCCTTTTTAAAATTAACTCGATAGCCGTTAAAATAGCACGTTTAGCGCGGGAAACAAGCGATTCAGGTATTTTCTTGATTGCGCCTGCCGCCCACAAATCCACGTGTTCGGCTTCCCTTCCAAGTTTACCATTTTTA
>JAESRE010000029.1 GCA_016764775.1 Alphaproteobacteria bacterium | reverse complement strand
CTGACGGACATGGTCAAGATTAAGCAGGTGCTCTTTCCACAGCTGGTCAAGCAACTGCAGCACGATGGATTTTTCGATCTGACGCCAGACTTGTGATCCGTAGCGCGCAACCTTGCCCGCCATTTTCTTGTCGGATTCATCAATAATCCGCTCAACGATTTCATTGTCGGCAATGCCTTCTTCCTGTGCCCATTTTTGGATAGGGAGGTCAATTCCGAGCAAACGCTGACATTCAGTATGCAGAGAGTCGACATCCCACTGCTCAGGGTAGCTCCCCGGTGGGATAGTGGCTTTAACAGTGTCATCAATAACCTGATGACGCATGTCTATCACCAGATCTTCGATGCTCTCGGAATCCATGATTTCGCGACGCTGCTCGTAAATCGCTTTACGTTGGTCGTTCATCACATCATCGAATTTCAGCAGGTTTTTACGCACATCAAAGTGCATGGATTCGACTTTGGCCTGTGCCCGTTCGAGCAGCTTGGAAATCAATGGGTGCTCCAAGGCCTCGCCGTCTTCAAGACCGAGCTTGTTGCTGCCCAGTAACGCTTCCAGCTTGTCGCCCGCAAAAATACGCATCAAATCATCTTCCACGGACAGGAAGAACATGGACGCACCGGGGTCACCCTGACGTCCTGAACGGCCGCGAAGCTGGTTATCAATGCGGCGGGATTCATGGCGTTCGGTACCGATGATGTACAAACCGCCTGCTTCGAGAACCTGCTTTTTGTCCTCTTCGATCTCTTTCTCGATGCGTTCGAATTCTTTCTTGTGCGTTTCAGGTGTCGCTTCCGGATCAACTTCTTCTTGAAGACGCATTTCGGCGTTACCGCCAAGCTTGATGTCCGTACCGCGACCCGCCATGTTCGTGGCGATAGTAACAGCACCCGGACGACCCGCTTGCCCTACGATATAGGCTTCTTGCTCGTGATGGCGTGCGTTCAGAACGTTGTGTTTGATCTTCTCTTTTTTCAAACGTGCAGCAAGCTGTTCGGATTTTTCAATCGAAACCGTACCAACCAGAATGGGCTGTTTACGCTCATAACATTCCTTGATGAGCTGAACGATCGCATCTTCTTTTTGTGCGAGGTTCTTATAGATTTTGTCGTCGTAATCTTTACGCGCGACAGGCACATGCGTCGGAATGGAGACAACGCCGAGCTTATAGATTTCTGCAAATTCCGCCGCTTCCGTCAGCGCCGTACCGGTCATGCCGGCCAGCTTGTCGTAAATACGGAAGTAGTTCTGGAACGTGATGGATGCCAGGGTCTGGTTTTCGTTCTGGATATCAGTGTTTTCTTTTGCCTCGATCGCCTGGTGCAAGCCTTCGGACAGACGGCGGCCTTCCATCATACGGCCTGTAAATTCATCAATCAGAATCACTTTGTCGTCTTTGACGATGTAATCCTTATCCGCTTGGAACAGCTTGTGCGCACGCAGGGCTTGGTTCACATGGTGAACAATGGAAATATTCTGCAGGTCGTACATGTTGCTGCCGCCTTCGAGCAATCCATGCTCTTCCAGCAGTTTTTCTACATGTTCCGTTCCTTCATCGGTAAGCGCGATGGTTTTGTGCTTTTCGTCACGTTCGTAATCGTCGTCTTTAAGGTGAGGGATTATCTTATCGACCTTCATATACAGTTCCGTATTGGAATCGGACGGTCCTGAAATAATCAAAGGTGTTCTGGCCTCATCGATAAGAATGGAGTCGACCTCATCCACAATGGCGAAGTGATGCTGGCGCTGTGCCATTTCCTTAAGGCTGAAGCGCATATTATCGCGCAGATAGTCAAAGCCGAATTCGTTGTTGGTTCCGTAAGTAATGTCAGCGGCGTATTCTTTTTGGCGGTTGAGCGGGTTAACCTCGTTGGTGATGCAGCCGACACTGAGGCCAAGGAAGTTGTAAATTTCGCTCATCCATTCCGCGTCACGGGAAGCAAGGTAATCGTTCACTGTCACCACATGCACGCCTTTACCAGTCAATCCGTTCAGGTAAACAGGAAGGGTCGCAACAAGTGTTTTACCTTCACCTGTCTTCATTTCCGCGATTTTTCCGTCATTGAGAACCAGGCCACCAATCAGCTGTACATCGTAAGGGCGCAGGCCGAGGGTGCGTTTGGCCGCTTCACGTACAACGGCAAATGCTTCGTGGGTCAGGTTATCGAGCGGCTCTCCGTTTTCGAGGCGCTGGCGAAAATCCTGCGTTTGTGCCTGTAATTCCGCGTCACGCATTTTCTCGAACTTGGGCTCAAGTTCGTTAATCGGGGCAATCTGCTTATGATAGTTCTTTAATGCGCGGTCGTTTGATGATCCGAAAATCTTTGTGGCTAGGCCTAACAATGCATAACTCCATTTCTATTCGCTACCTGATATAAGCCTTGCAGGACAGCGCGTCAATTGATGCGTGGAACGAAAGCGAAAAAGAAGCGTACATCTTATGCAGAATATGCGTGAAAGTGCTTGAAAAACAGGCGCTGTAACCCAGTGTTATTACAACGAAAGCATCGCTTGAATTACCATACCGCTTTCGATAGTCTGCACGATACGTAATTTTACACACAACAAGAGATGAAGTGGAAACTATGGCTGATACTCAAAAATTACCTACGAACAATCAGGAACGCGGGAATGCTGTTATCGCGATTCTCGTTGTATTGCTGATCGTCGCGGTTGGCGCGATTGCTTACCTGTCTACGCAAATGAACAAGGATGACGATGCCGCTGCGGGATCCTCTCAGGTTGCCTCTTCACAGCAAGCTGGCGAAGGGCAGACAGCCATGGCAGATTCCGCCGAAGCGCCTGTGGTCGAGCCGGGTAACCCCGTTGTGGCCAAAGTCGCAGGGCAGGACATCACAAGATTGGATGTTTTCAATTTCATCCAGACACTGCCGCCGCAAACACAACAATTGCCGGTACAACAGCTTTTCCCACTGGCTCGTGCCCAAGTCGTGAATGCCAGCGTGATCAATAAAAAAGCTGCAGGCGTCAATCTGGATAACGACCCGCTCGTTAAGCAACAGATGGCCGCGGCTAAAGACCAGATCGTTAAAGGCGTGTATGTTCAAAAACAGGTTCAACAAGCCATTACGGAAGAACGCATCAAGGAAGCTTACGACAAGTACGTCGAGAATTTCCCGAAAATCCCTGAAGTCAAAGTTCGTCATATCCTTGTTGAAGATAAGGATAAGGCTGAAGAACTGACTCAGCAGATCAAAGACGGTGCTGATTTCGCGGAACTGGCGAAAGAACACTCTACGGATGCAACGAAAGAGAATGGCGGCGAACTGGGCTATATCTCGAAAGAAGATCAGGTTATTCCGGCCTTCATGGATAAAGTTTTCGAACTTGAGCCGGGCGAAATGACTGAAAAGCCGCTGAAAACAGAGTTCGGCTATCACATCATCGAAGTAACAGATGCACGTGACCGTCCGCCTGAGCCGCTTGAGCGCGCAACACCGTTTCTTGCTGCCCAGCTTCGCGGCGTTGTTTTGAACGAAATCGTTCAGGACTGGCGTGATGAAGCCAATGTTCAGCTGTTCGACATAAACGGTAACCCGATCGAACCGGCCGCAGGTGACGAAGAACCGGCCGAAGAGGCTGCTCCCGAAGCTGCAGCAGAGGAAACGCCTGCTGAAGAAGCACCGGCCGAAGAGCCTGCTGAATAATCGGTATTGATGATTAAACAAAGCCGTGTGACATACCTGTTGCACGGCTTTTTTGTTGGAGAAAGACTATGAGTTGCGACATTGCCCTGCAAAGCCCGAAACCCGAAGCACCGGATTTGCCGATTGTGCTGGTTGCGGCTGTGGCTTTAATCAATCCGAAGGGAGAGGTGCTTTTGGCACAACGCCCGGAGCACAAATCGATGGGCGGCCTGTGGGAGTTTCCCGGCGGCAAAGTCGACGAAGGGGAAACCCCTGAATTTGCGCTGATGCGTGAACTGGAAGAGGAGTTGGGTATAGAAACCCGCCCGACCTGTTACTTGCCGATCGCTTTTGCATCCCATTCTTACGATGATTTCCACCTGTTGATGCCGCTCTTTGCCTGCCGCAAATGGCTGGGTGAACCGCAATTGAAAGAGCATCAGGCATTCGCATGGGTCAAGCCTGTCGATATGCTCGACTACCCGATGCCCGAGGCTGATCTTCCTTTGGTGACAACCTTGCGTGATTTGCTGTAAAACAGCAGATATGTACTCATCGGTCTACGATTTCAAAACCTTCTATAACAGCAAAGTCGGACGTGTCGTTCGTCGCGTGCTACAGGAATGTATTCGCGAGTTATGGCCCGATGTTCATGGTTTGCGGGTGATGGGTACAGGCTACGCCACACCGTACTTACGCATGTTCAAGGAAGAGGCCGAGCGCGTCTTTGCGATGATGCCCGCGGGACAGGGCGCACATCACTGGCCGCATGACGGCATGAACTGCGTTACCTTGTCCGAACCTTCGGAATTGCCGATTGAAACC
The DNA here is from genome assembly GCA_016764775.1 of Alphaproteobacteria bacterium. Taxonomy (GTDB): domain Bacteria; phylum Pseudomonadota; class Alphaproteobacteria; order Micavibrionales; family Micavibrionaceae; genus TMED27. The sequence goes on along the minus strand of JAESRE010000029.1, from coordinate 26,709 downwards.
AATTCCGTGGATCGCATCTTGATGATTCATAATCTGGAGTTTGCGGAGTTTCTCAAACCGTCATTGCAGGAAATATGGCGTGTCCTGAAATCCAACGGACGCATGATTGCCGTTGTGCCCAACCGTTCAGGCTTTTGGGCGCGTGCCGACTGGGCACCGTTCGGGCAGGGAACACCATATTCGATGACACAGTTGAATTATGCATTGCGCGACAACCTGTTCGCACATGAGCACAATGAAGAGGCGCTGTTCATGCCACCGCTTAAATATACACCCGTCCTCAAATCTGCTGGAATATTTGAACGCGTCGGTCGTTCGGTCGTGCCCATCGTATCGGGGGTTCATATCGTCGAGGTGAGCAAGCAGCTTTACGCCACAGCCGACCCTAGCTCGGGGTCCAAAGTGACGGTCAGAGGGAGAGGGATATTTATGCCTAAACCCGCAACGGGTGTGGCGGACAACTAGACGCTGCCCAAAGGGTCGTCAGGGTCGACACCATCCATGAATTGAACTTTACGGTCCACGTTGGTCAGTTGATAAACAAGACCCGTCCAGTTGCCGATAATGCTGCGCGCCGTGTCGGCCCAGCTATTGTCCAGCAAGCTACGCATTTCTTCGTCATCCACCGCCCAGTCATCGTCTCCGGCTTCGGCTTTGCGTCTGATCTCTTTCACACGCTCCAACGCTTCGCCATAGAAGTAATTTTCAGGCGTAGGCGGATAATTGGGGCGCATACCGTCGATATAATTCTGCACCTCGCGCTTATATTCCTTATACAGGCTCACCATGTCGTATTCAGGGTGGCCTTGCAGCATCACACGGCGGAAACCGTCTTTGCTGACGGCCATGTGCACGTGGTCGTCCTCATCGGTGATCAAGACTTTTAAGCCTGCATCTTCACATTGCTGATGCGTGATCTCGTTATGACGGGAATGGGGCACATCGAAGACGGTGTTTACCCCGCGCATGATCAGGTGTTTACGGTCCAAGACGCGGTGCTTGTAGACGCCCCAACGTTTTTGGCCGATCGGTGTGCGTTTCTGGCCGTAGGCAAATTCCATGATGGCGTGTGTAGCAAGACAGGAGCTTAGGGTGGAAACAACATTGTCCCATGCCCAGTCCATGACATCCTGCAATGGTTCCCAGAAATCGGCCTTGGTCAGGTCGGGGTCGCTGACATTCGCACCCGTGATGATCAGTCCGTCCAGACCGTCTTCCTGTAATTGTTCAAAGGTTTCGTAATATTGTTTGATATACGCCTTGGCCTCATCTCCGCGCTCAAGCTGGGGCAGGGTGAAGGGGTGGACGTAAAACTGCGCAATCTTGTTGGATTCGCCGACCAGACGGAAAAATTGTCGCTCGGTGGCTTGTAAGGCCGCATCGGGCATCATATTCAGCAAACCGATGTGCATCTCGCGGATTTCCTGACTTTGCGCACGATCCGCAGGCAGGACGGTACGGCCTTCTTCCTTAAGGCGGGCAAATGTCGGTAAATCTTTATAGGCAACTAACGGCATAATCTCTTTGATTTCTGAAAACGCACTCTGTATGTCTAATACCGCATTTATGTGTATGGTAATCAATGCCTAAATGCAAAAGGTTGAAAGCAAAGTTATGTTTGAAAAAATCACCATTATCGGCATGGGCCTGATCGGCTCCTCACTGGCGCATTGCATTAAGCGTGCGAACCTGGCCAAGAAGGTCACCGCCGCAGATGTCAGCGAAGACGTTTGCGCCAAGGTGCGTGAATTGGGCTTGGCCGATGTTGCCACCACGGATGTCGCCAAAAGCGTGATCGGTAGCGATCTTGTGATTCTGGCTGTGCCTGTAGGTGTAATCAAAGATGTTGCGGAACAAATCTGCCCCTTTATGGCGCCTGAATCGGTTTTAACGGATGTCAGTTCGGTCAAGAAAGCGGTGATTGACAGTGTGGAAGCGTTACTTCCCGAAAGCGTGTCGCTTGTGCCGGCCCACCCTATTGCGGGTACGGAGCATTCTGGCCCCGAAGCAGGCTTTGCTGAATTATTCGATGGTCGTTGGTGCATTCTGACCCCGTCCGCGGGTACACCGATCAAAGCAGTCGAGAAAGTCACGGCGTTCTGGGAAGGCTGTGGCTCGATGATCGAAATTATGGATGCCGACCATCACGACCTTGTCCTCGGCATCACATCGCACTTGCCGCACTTGATTGCCTACACGATTGTGGGCACAGCCGATGAGTTGGAAGACGACATCAAATCCGAAGTGATTAAATACTCCGCATCCGGTTTCCGTGGCTTTACGCGTATCGCAGCATCCGACCCGATCATGTGGCGAGATGTGTTCTTGAATAACCGCGAGGCTGTGCTGGAAATTCTGCAACGCTTTAACGAAGACCTGACCGCCATGCAGCGCGCAATCCGCCGCGGTGACGGCGCATATCTGGAAGACGTGTTTACACGAACACGCCAAATCCGCCGTCAGATTATGGAGATGGGTCCTGAGGGGTATCCGAACCCGAAAGTGATGCGCCGGATGGATTCTGAAGAGTCTCCAGAGGAATAGGGCGCCTTCTCGGTGCTTCTTCAATCTTGTTTGGAATAACGATGAGCGGAATAGGGCCGAGCATTACCGTTCTTTCCTTTTGCGTCAGTGGTACTTCAACATCACCTTCCTGATTAACAAAAAACATCAACGCCCCTTCGGTAAAGGACGCTGTGCGTTGGTCAAGAATTTGATTGCTGACAAGCTTGTCGAGAATGCTTTTGTGGTTCTTCAGTGTGATCACCATGTCAGGCGCGGGCACAGGCTCTTGCTTCAAATCAAGTGTGCCTTTTAAAGCCGCCATTGCATCTTCATAAACCAGTTCGCTTTCATCGACATTCAGGATTTGGCCGTCAGTGTTAACCACCGCCATGAGGGAATCGAACTCAAGAGGGTCGTCCCAGCGATTGCTGCGCGCCGTTATCGGCCCTGTTGTCAGTGTGATAGGGGAATTCGGAATCGGCCACCCGTGCGCACGGATAGTCTGGACATCGATATTCGCAACGGGGGTAACCAATCGCTCCTGATCGACCGCCATGCGTATCTTGCCGGGGAAACCTGTAATGACAGGTGTTTGCGGTTGCACATTCGGCTCCATCAAATCAGCGAGCGCTAGCGGGTATTGGCGTTTAATCTCGTCCGCGACATAGAACCACAAGGCGCTGTAGGCGGCGAACATAATGGTAAAGACAGCAAGGACGCTCAAGATTGCGCTCTTTAATCCGTGCTTTGTCTTCGATTGTTTTTCTCTGGCTTCATTCATAAGGCTGATACTCGCAGGTTCGATTGTCTCTTCCAGTTTTTTAAGCAACTCTTCTCTTGATAGTCCCGGTTCAATCGGCGGAAGGAATTCGAAAATAACGGTTCCGCTCGATTTAAACCAGCTGTTTCGCGGCCAGAACATACCTGTGTTCAAAGCCATAGGGATGATCGGCAAATCGGTTGCTTCCTGAATGCGGGCAACACCCACTTTGTATGGCTTTTCGGTGGTGGTTGCATCCGTGTTCACACGCGTGCCTTGCGGGAAGATGATGATCGGGCGGCCTTCTTCTTTAATGCGGCGGGCCCCGTCTTGAATTGACGCAATTGCGGCATCGGGGCTGCTACGGTCAATTGCTATGGGACCGCTTTTCTTCAGGTAAATGCCCCATAACGGAATACGCAGCAATTCCCGTTTCAGGATCACTGACGGGTCCTTGAACAGGATGTGCAACTTCATCGTCTCGTAGGCAGATTGGTGCTTGGCGGCAAGAATGTACGAACCGTCCTTAGGCAGATATTCTTGGCCGCGCACTTCGTAATGCAGGCCCAACACATTGCGCTCCAGAAAACCAACCGTGTACAGAAACGTATAGATCGTGAAGTAAAAAGCCTTGCGCGGCAGCACGAGCGTCGGCAGCATCACGCAGCACATGATGGCAACAATGACGTAAAAACACAGATTGAACAGTGTTGAGCGGATATAGGCGCGCTTCATGATCAGGATTCCGGTTGCTGGAGCGGTTCTTGCGGTGTGATTAATAATGTGGCTTTACGGTACATCCATTTGTGGTACTCGACGAAAACCAGCTTCGCAAAGCGCGATGATAAATAATCCAGATCGGGCTGTTTCATCGGGTTGGCGTAAATATCAATGCCGGGCAGGGCATGCGCAAGTTCCGTATATGCGCGTGGCATGTGGTAATTACCAGTCACAAGACGAATGGACTGATAATCCTTCTCTTCAATCCATTTGCGGGCTTCTTCCGCATTTTGTTCTGTCGTTGTCGCTTCGTAACCCAGCGTTATGCAGCATGGCGGCATAGCCGTATTGCCTGTCCAACGTGCCGTCAGTTCGCGTTTTTTGACGTCTTCATGTACACCGCTGATGAACAGATGGGATGCACGGCCCGTGGCGAACAACTTAAGTCCTTCTTCTACACGCTCGTTTCCACCCGTCAGGACAACAATCGCATCCGTGGTTTCTTCTTCGTGTTGCGGTGACATGGTCATGACATTAATCGTGAACGCCACAAGCCCCGCCGCCCATAAGGCAACAAGTGAAAGACAGGCGATAAGAACTGTTTTGAAGACTTTCATGATGGGAATGTTTTACGGCATCTGACCCAGTACACGCAAGACCGTAAAACGGGCTGTTATCCACGCGATAAAACTGATGGCAACGGGCAGTAAAAACAGCCCTGAAATATTAACGATATCCAGAGACAGTCCCGGCATTACGGGGTTGTCAGACGAGCTGAGCAAAGACATTGCTGCGATAATGACCAACCCTGCGCCCAAGCCCAGAAGGCTGCCTTTTATGGTGAGGATAAGCGCGTGACGCTGAAGTTGTTTGGTAATGTACATGTCACTTGCCCCCATAAGGTGCAGCAATTCAATGTCGTCCCTGTGCTCGGCCATGCGTGAACGAATGGCTCCGGCGATTGCCGTGATCGTGGTCAGGCCGATAATGAGTGTTACGAAGGACGCTGAAATTTTCAATGTCCCCGCAAGACGCAAAATATCATTCAACCATGTTTCATGTGTATCGATTTTTATGTCGGATGCGATGGCTTTTACCGCCTCGGTGATGGATTGAATGTTTTCAGGGTTGCGGCTGCTCAACTCAACGGAGATAAGGCCGGGTAAGGGCATTTCCCCCACCGCCAGATCCTCGCCCAGCCACGGGGAGACCAGCTCCTGTATTTCTTCCTGCGTCAGGGCGGTAGCGGCATTGATTTCTGCAAAGGGCTGTAAAGTGTCCTGAACCCGTTGTGATAAAGCCTGAATGTCTTCCTGACTGCGTATGTTCTCGTCCGTATCGACAGCGGGGATTTCAATCGTCAGGCTGTTCTCCAGCCCCGATGACCAGTGATGCGTGACGCTATTCAAAAGGAATGTCGCACTCAAAGCCATCATGGCCAAAAAGGTCATCAACGCGACAAGCACAATCATAAAGTTGGACGCCGAACCTTTGTTCAGCGGAAGGTCATAGCGGCCTTTGCTTTCGGCAATCCCGAGGCGTTTGTTTTTGCTGAAACGCGACATCAATACACCCCTTCGATATTTTTCTGTACCCAATTGCTTTGTTCATGAACATGCAGCGTTCCTGAATCCAGCACGAGGCGCGGGTGGCCGAACTTCTCCATAATGCTCTGGCTGTGTGTGGCAATCACGATCGTTGTGCCCATACGGTTCAGCTGTTCGAATAAATGCATGAGGCGGAAACCGATATTATCATCAAGGTTTCCTGTCGGCTCATCGGCAAGAAGCAATTTAGGGCGCGCAATCACGGCCCGCGCAATGGCAACACGCTGCTGCTGACCACCCGAAAGGGTAAGCGGCAGGACGTTTTTGTAATCGCCGAGGCCAACCCATTCCAGCAATTCGTCAACATTGCTTTTGATTTCCGATTCACGGTGGCCCGTAATCCGAAGGGGCAGGGCAACATTATCAAACGCGGACAAATGCGGTAGCAGGCGGAATTCCTGAAACACCACACCGATCTTCTGACGGAGCTTGCTGAGCTTCGCACGATCCATGTCGTTGACGTTCTGGTCGAACATCGTGACAAGGCCGCGTGTCGGTTTGCGCCCCAAAAACATCAGGGACATGAGCGATGTCTTACCTGCGCCGCTCGGTCCGGTCAAAAAGTGGAATGACCCCGGCTCGAGCGTAAAGTTAACATCGGACAAAACCTCTGGTCCGATACCGTAACGCAAGCCGACATGTTCGAACTTGATCATTGTTTTTTGACCTCGCGGGGCTTTTGGGTATCGAGCACATATTGCAAGGCGCTGGCCTGTTTATACGGGTTTTCAATCAGCATCGCGGCATCCAGCGCTTGCTGCAAATGCCCGCCATCAGCCAGAATTTTAGACACGATCGCATAGGCTTTGTTACGAAACGACAGACTGTCGATGCGTGAAATACTGGTTTTTGCAGCAATAAAGTCTCCGCGTTCTGCCTGAATTTCCGCGGTTTCTCCGTAGGCCTTATGACGAAGCGCATCATTCTCCATGTCGGCGGCTGTGGCCCATGCGCCTTCATTGTCTCCTGCAAAGGCTTGCGCCATGGCGATATAGGTCAGTGCGATCGCATAAGATGGAGGATGTTCGATTTGCTCCGCTTTTACGCGCAGTTTTTCGAACGCAACATCATATTGTTCCTTCGGCCATTTTAGGTCAGCTACGGCCATGCCGATACCGCGAATGGTCAGCGCTTTTGTATCGGGGTTCTGGATTTTATCAATAACGGTCAGAGCACCGTCGAGGTCGCTGTCAAACGCTTTGGTCTTGGCCAACTCACGATATGTCTGGTCACGCCATGCCTCGCGGTCGATCTCCGCAGATAGCGCTTCTATTTTCTCAAGCACACACTCACGGTTATCGATCTGACATTTTTGTGCCATAGCATTGTCAGATGCCGCGATAACAGCGATAATAACGAGAACAGCTAAACGGATTGTGCCCAGCATTCTTACTCCTTGAGGTTGAGAGGCTCTTGCTCCTTCGGATGCTAAACCATATAAATACTAGATAAGGGGTTCTATGAGAAGCGTCTGCAACCAATGATTCTAACTTGTCCCAATTGTACAACACGGTTTTTGCTCTCCGCACAGGCTTTGGCGCCTGAGGGGCGGACTGTCCGTTGTTCGAATTGTGAGCAGGAATGGTTTGAAACGCCCGATCCCGATGAGTTGATCAAAGGTCTGGAAGACCATACAGGCGGCGATGATTTCCTGACGCAGCAGCATGAGGACATCCCTGAATCCATTAAGCCGTTCAATGAATATCTCGAAGAAGAAGGCGAAAAGGGCGGTCAGTACGATAAACCTGCCAAAAAGAGTAAAACAGGCGGGCAGGTCGCAGGGTATCTGGCGGCGTTTATTGTCTTCGCGGGCAGCCTTGCTGTCCTGCTGACCGCAAAAGATTCTGTCTACAAGGCCTGGCCGGGATCGGCGGCGTTCTATCATATGTTTGGAATCAACGTGTCCGTTTCGGGCGAACGGCTCGTGTTCGACCGTGTGAAAGTGAATGCCCTGAACGCACAATCAATCCTTATTGAAGGTGCAGTGCTGAATGTAACAGCCGAAGAACAGCCTTTGTTGAGCATCGAAGCATCGATCAGGGATGAAAGCGGTGAGGTTGTCGATAAAGCCGTGATCAGGCCACCTTCGGATACGATTTCGGCCGAAAGCAGTTTACCGTTCCGTACGGTCTATCAAGGCGATGTCATAAATGCCGATCACGTGCAGTTGCGTTTCTTGCTGTCAGCGGAGAAGGTGGAGGTTAAAACCGAAGAAGAAGCCGATCCTAAAACCGCTTCAGAAGACGACGGTAATACTCCAACTCCTCCTGAGGACGATCACGCTGACCCGCACGGCGACGAAGCTCATTAAGAATATCCTGCACCCATTTCTTTTCCGCCTCATCAGGGACTTCTACCTGTGAACCAAGCGGCGGACCGTTTTCATCGCTATTCTGACCATACGGACGCCCGAGCGGGTCCATACGTCCGGGAGCAGGGCGTGCGAATGAAAAACCGAGCATTTGCTGCATACGTTGCTGGAGCTGCTGCTGCATTTGTTCTTGCGCTTCCTTAAGGTGCTCGATCGCTTCATCCTGATAAGGAACGGACAGGTCGGGCCTGTTGGCTTCCAGCTCTTGCGAGGACATGCGCATGGCTTGTTCCGCCAGCCCCATATTTTCGGGAATTTTGTCCAGTTTCTGATCCGCGTCGAGCATTAATTGACCCAGAATAACCCGCAAGGCTTCCTGTTCGGCAACATTCTCTTCTGTCTTTATAAACGGTGGCGGACGGTTTTGCTGGTTGGGACGGCTCATGCCAAGACCTTCCAATGTGCGTAGCAGATCGGCTTGCTGCGCGGTTTGGTCGCGTAATTCTTCCTGCCGTTCGATCAATTGCTGTAACTCGTTCACGCATTGCTGCATAGTTTGCATGTCCTGCGGCATGGAAAATTCCATAGACGGGTTCATCATGTCCATCATTCGCTGCAATCGGGACAACATATCCTGCGCCGCGTTGCGGTCACCGTTCATCATGTCCTGCTCCATTTGCTGCAGCATCTGGGCGAAGTCATCCATACTCATCATGTCGGACAGCATGCCTTCGGGTATCGTTGGAATTTCCAAACCTTGCTCGGCCATACGTTTCTGGAACTCCCGTGCCAGCGATTGCATATATTGGGCCATCGCTTCGCGCAAATCTTGCATCAGGCGGGCAATCTCTTCCTCGGTAATGTTCGGGTCCTGTAACGCGTCTTCCAGAGCTTGTTGCGCTTCACGCAGGTCGCGGGCAGCAAGGCTGAGGTCGCCGTCTTCCAAACGCAATGCGGTATCCCAAAGCATTGCCATTAGGCTCTTGGATGTCTCTAAGGACGGTTCCTGATATTTTGCGCGCGAGGCCATAACGCTCAGAGATAAATACACCCGCGTGTCGTTATTGAAGTTTTTCGGCAGGCGCTTAAGGCCGGTCAGGGCAATAAACAAATCGCGGTAATGCTCCTCGGGGTTCCATGCCAGATGCTGCCGCAATTCGATCAGCTTTTTCGCGATAGGATGCGTGAACTCACGTTCAGGCAGCACCATTTTTACAGGCTCCAGTTCACCTGTCTGGCCCAGATGGTCTTTAGCCGTGAATGTAAACACCACAGGCAATCCTGCCCATGTGTGATCAGTCAGATCATAGACGGGGGACATCTGGAAGTCTGTCGCAGCGGGGGAGAGCACGGAACGGCTCAGCTCGACAGGCTCACCGATAGGCGCGTCCTCGACAACAGGATCAAGTTCCATACGCATGTTAAGGGTTTCAACGCTGTAATCATCATAAAGACTAAGCGCAAACTGCAGCTGGCTATCAGAGAGTGTTTTGGGTTCCTCAACCTGAGAGACGCTCGGCGGCAGGTCGGTAATGTAATTCACATCCCATGTCTGGCTGTTAAACCAGCCCATTTTCAATGTCATGTTGTCCGTGTCGGGTACTTCGGCCTCGAGAGAAAAAGTGCCGTCCTCTGATTTTTGCAACAGCATGGATTGTCCGTCGAACTGAACGGACGGCTTGAAAAACAGCATGGTCCATGCGCCGAGATCGTTTTTCAGAAAGGTTTTGAGCGTACTGCCCTGTGGAATATCCAATGGTGCTTGCGGATCACTGTCCAGCACTAGCCGCTCCGCTCGCGTATATTCAGGCGGCGTAATCCATAGTGAAACATGGGTGTTTGCAAACTGTGTCTGGATGCTCGGCGGTACGGGCAAAAGACCGCTCAGGATACGGCTGTGCCACGCGGTTCCGGCGACAACCAATCCGCAAAACAAAGCCATGAAAGCCGCCAGCCGCAGGGCGTAGGGGTCTTTGTAAGGAAGGGTATTCTGCTTGCGGGCCGCTTTTAAAGTGGCCAGCAATGTCTGTTTTCGCGTTTGCTCGCGTTCCCACAACGCACTTTCGGCTTTATCAACGGGCTTATCATGTAACGTGCTTAAAGGGCGGTGGTTAACCGCGCTGCTGCCTTCTATGCGCCTGATGATGTTTTCTTCGGTTGGCTTCTTGAAATGCCGTACATCCTTGCGGATGAAATAGACAGCGCCCGCCAACGCAACAATCGCATTAATGACATGTCCGAAATCCCCGAAAAGCTGCGGGCCGTTAAACAGCCAGAACGCCGCAAATACCATCAACCATGTGAAAAGTCTCCAGCACCGAAGGCCAAGCTCTTCGAGAAGAAGAACCCAGAAACTCTGTCTTTTGATACGTTGAATTTTACGCGGATAGCGTTTGCGCTTATCGATATATTTATCTTCGATGTATTTGTCTCTGTAAGCGCGTCTGTCCATGGGGAGATGCGTCCGGTCCTTTATCCTTTTTGACCAATCCAGTCGGGAATTTTCTCAATATCTATTATATCATTATAGGTCTGGCGCGGGCGAATTACAGAGACGTTATCGCCTTTAACGAAAATTTCGGGCGGCATCGGGCGCGTGTTGTAATTTGACGCCATGCAAAATCCGTAAGCACCGGCGGATTGTATAACGGCCAGATCACCCGCATTCATGATAGGCAGGCTGCGGTCTACGGAGAATGTGTCACCCGTTTCGCAAATCGGCCCCACAACGTCATAGAGCACCTTTGTGGCATCGATGTTCTGGACAGGTGAAATACCGTGATAAGCGTCATACAGGGTAGGGCGGATAAGGTCGTTCATCGCCGCATCCAGCACCAGAAAACGCTGATCTTGCGTGTCTTTGACGTACAGAACCTTGCTCAGCACCACGCCCGCATTCCCGACGAGATATCGGCCCGGTTCCATGATGATTTTGGTATCCAGTGGCACAATGATGTCATTTACCCATTGCGCATAAGCATCAAGATCGAGCAAGTCTTCGTCGCTGTAAATAATCGGGAAACCGCCACCGATGTCCAGACGGTCGATTGTGTATCCTTCGGCGCGCAGGTCTTGCACAATTTCCGGCATTTTTTCAAAGGCTTGCTTGAATGCTTCGACGGTAAATACTTGCGAGCCGATGTGAATAGACAGGCCGATCGCGTTTACATGGCTCATATCCTTCGCCATTTCGAAGCCTTTAAAGATGCTTCTACGGTTCAGCCCGAATTTGTCACGTTTGCGCCCCGTGGAGATTTTGTGATGCCCGCCGCCTGTAACATTCGGGTTCAGGCGGAAAACGACAGTCGCAACCTTATCCATGCCGGATGCGATTTCCTGAATATGTTCAAGTTCGGGCAGGGATTCGACGTTAAACTGGTGAATACCCGCTTTCAGGCATTCCGCGATCTCCGAAGCTTGCTTGCCGACACCGGTAGATACGATTTTCTGCGGGTCAAATCCGGCTTTAATGCCGCGATGCAGCTCACCTTCGGAAACAATCTCCAGACCACTGCCCAGAGAGCGCAAATGCGCCAGAACTGCGACGTTGCTGTTGGCTTTGCAGGCATAGCAGAGCAGGGGCTGACGATCGGCGGGCAGTGCCTTTTTCATCGCATTGGCCAGTCTGTCATACTGGTTGGTAATCTCTTGGGCTGAATACACGTATGACGGTGTGCCATACTCCGCAGCGATATCGCTCAAAGCAACGTTATCGATGTATAATGCATTGTTTTGTATATGAAATCCGGACATTCTTATTCTTCGGGCTGGGGGTCATGCTTTAAATCAGGGTATGTGCGCGGAAAAGTGTTGTTTTCCGCACCTTCGGGTGCTGACAGGCTCTTTGGTTTAACACCGCATGAGCCGACAAATACAGAAAACAGTAGTGCCGACGCAAGTATCAAAAATTTTTTTCGTGTGTGTATCATCGTATATCTTTTTTCCAACAGGCTGACAGTGCTACAGCCCGCCATGTAGCCGTTTTGTTAGCACGCTTTGAGATGAAATAAAATCTTCAAAGATTTTGTGAAAGCTTTAAAAAAATGTACACTTTTATTCGGTATGATCAAACAATAACCGCTTCAATGGTTTAATCACCTAACGGCATCTGAAATATGCAGGAAAATCCACAGGACGATCAAACGCTAGACGTTTTGTCTCAAGATCAGCTTGACGCGTTGGTTACACTCCACAACCGCTTCCTCGACGGGCGGTTGGGTGGTCGTCGTGCCATCTTGAAGAATACGGATCTTACGGGCCTGTCTTTACGCGGTAAAGACCTGCGTCAGGCCAATTTTATGGGCTGTTCTATGGTGGGAATGGACCTTTCCAACGCAAATTTTCAGGAAGCCTCGCTGTACGCCTGTGATTTGAGCAATTCGAACTTAAATGACACGCGTTTTGTCCGTGCGGACCTACGTGGTGCACGCATTGAAAACGCAATGCTGCAAGGCGCGGACCTTAAAGAGGCTGATCTGCGTGAAGGAGGTATCGCTTCTGGTGAAAATTACGGAACTAGCCAGCCTGTAAACTTCCGTGGCGCGAACCTGAGTGGTGCAAAACTGTCAGGTACAGCCGCTAATAAAGCTAATTTTTCGGACGCTATTCTTTCCGGCGCGAATATATCGCAAGCGGATTTACGCGGCGCCTCTATGGAGGGCGCGGATTTATCCAATGCGGAAATGGATGGCTGCCAGCTCGGCGGAGCAAATCTGAAATCCGCGATCCTGACGGGGGTGCATATCGCCCATCTGCATCAGGAAAACCTCGACCTGTCCGATGCGATAACCGATGAGAATGTCGGTGTTTCGGTCGCCGATCTGGATACACCGTTGGCGAAATTAATCGAGTCTCACCGCAGCTGGGTCGAAACAGCCGGAAAAACGGGCGAGCAGCTTGATTTGAGCGGCATTGATATGCGCAGCCTGCGAACTTTGAAAATGGAGCGCCTGACAGCGATCAGGGCCGTCGATACCAAATTTCTCGGTATGAATCTCTACAAAATCCAGCTGCAAAGTGCCGTTCTGGACGATTCAGACTTTCGGAATTGCGACATGGAGGAAGCCGATTTACGCGGTTCAGACTTTGCGCGTGCCAATTTCTCCCATGCCAAAATGCGTGGTGTGGACGGCAGCCCGTTGATGTTCGGAGCGCAGGGGGCCAATAAGCGTTTCAGCCCGTGTAATTTTGAGGATGCAAAATTGCGCTATGTGGACTTAAAGAATGCCCAACTTAAAAGCGCAGTATTCAAGGGTGCAGATTTATCTTACGCCGACCTATCGGACGCAGACCTTAGAGAAGCCGACTTTACGGGCGCGAATATCACGGGTACGAATTTCGAAGGCGCACAGACAGAAGGCGCGACGATACCAACGCCTAAAAAACCTGTCTTCCAGATGAAAACGGATTAAAGCTTTTCGTTCAGCTCGGGAACAGCGTCGAACAAATCTGCAACCAGACCATAATCAGCAACACTGAAAATCGGTGCTTCTTCATCCTTGTTGATCGCAACGATGATCTTGGAGTCTTTCATGCCAGCAAGGTGCTGGATAGCGCCGGAGATACCGATCGCCATGTAGAGCTCAGGGGCAACTACCTTACCTGTTTGCCCGACCTGATAATCGTTCGGGACATAGCCCGCATCAACGGCCGCACGGGACGCACCGACGGCGGCGCCGAGCTTGTCGGCCAATTCTTCGATGATTTTGAAGTTCTCGGCAGAGCCGACACCACGACCACCGGAGATAACAATATCCGCAGAAGTCAGGTCGGGGCGGTCACTTTCAGTAACTTTAAGTCCGGCAAAGCTGGACAGGCCTTTGTCACCTTGAGAGGAAACATCTTCCACCGAGGCACTTCCGCCTTCGGCAGGGGCAGGGTCGAATGTTGTTCCACGTACGGTGATCAGTTTTTTCTCATCAGATGATTTAACCGTCGCAACCGCATTCCCTGCATAGACAGGGCGTTCGAATGTGTCCGCATCAATAACGGCGGAGATATCGGAAATTTGCTGCACGTCCAGTAAAGCTGCGGCGCGTGGCAGCACATTTTTACCAAATGTCCCCGCAGGGGCGAGGATGTGACTGTAATCACCCGCCAGCTCGACCAGCAAAGGCGCGAGGTTTTCGGCGAGATGGTGTTCCAGTTCGGCGGCATCGGCTTTTAAAACCTTGGCAACGCCATCAACCTTTGCTGCTGCTTCGGCGACATCACCGCATCCGGAACCGGCAACCAGCACATGAATATCATCGCCGATCTGCTTGGCGGCGCCGACTGTGTTCAAAGTGGCTTTAGCCAGTTCTTTATTGTCGTGTTCTGCGAGTACAAGTATAGCCATTGGTCTTTCCTTCGTTATGCTCTAAAGGCGCGTTGCTTACATACTAAATCGTGTATCCCGGCCTTTTGTTCCGAAACGGCGATAGAGATACACCAGATAATGCCGCCGACTGCGGCGATCATTGTCAAAATTCCGTTCACCATCATGAATGACTGCACTTCAGGGGAGTTCATAAAGTCCAAAGCGGCGCCGGCTTCATCTGTAGTGAGGTCGAAGCCCGTCATTTTGGTGGTGATGTCTCCCGTGGAGGGAAGTGAAGTGTAAACGATCAAAGGCCACGCGGGCAGAACCCACATAAAGTAACGGAACAGGGATTGAAGAACGTTAATGCCTTCTCCTGTAAGAGTACCGATCTTCACACTTAATAATTTTTGTCCAAGCGTTGCCTGCATAGGCGAGGCGGTGAGGCCAATGTAATAGATAGCGCACAAAGCCTGATAGAGCACACTGGCATAGAAGAAGTTATCGCCAAGCACCATATCAATTCCGAAATAGATGATGATGAACAGGATACTGTCGATCATGATGGCGCCGGTTCTACGCCAGAAGCCTGCGTAACGCACATCCATAGTTAGATAACCTTGGCTTCGTTTTTCAGCTTGTCGATCAATTCGTCAACGCTCTCGACTTTTTCACCGCCTTCGCGTTTTGGTGGATCGGTAACCTTGACCACTTCAAGGCGCGGTGTGAAATCAACACCCAGATCACTTGGCTCGATAACATCCAGTTGTTTCTTCTTGGCCTTCATAATGTCGGGCAGCTTCGCGTAGCGCGGCTCGTTCAGGCGCAAGTCGGTTGTAATGATCGCGGGCGCTTTGAGTTCGAGGGTTTCAAGACCGCCATCCACTTCACGGGTAACCTTGATGGAATCACCGTCAATATTTAGTTCGGAGGCAAATGTACCTTGTGACCAGCCGAGGAGGGCAGACAGCATCTGTCCTGTCTGGTTGGAGTCATCATCAATGGATTGTTTACCCATGATCACAAGGTCAGGGCTTTCCTTCTCGACAAGTGCTTTCAGGGTTTTGGCAACGGCCAATGGTTCGACACCGCCAAGATCGATGGGGTCATCGGTTTTAACCAGAATACCGCGGTCGGCACCAATTGCCATCGCGGTTCTCAGTTGTTCTTGTGCTTTTTCCGGCCCGATGGAAACGGCAATAACTTCGTCTGCCTTTCCGGCTTCTTTCAAGCGGACCGCTTCTTCGACAGCGATCTCGTCAAACGGGTTGACGGACATTTTAACGTTGGCGAGTTCAACGCCCGTCTGGTCTGATTTTACACGTACTTTGACGTTGTAATCGACGACACGTTTTACAGGAACAAGAATTTTCATGAAAAAGTCCCTTAGAGTAGGAGGGTTAGGATGTTTGCGATGTGTAGTATGCCAGCGCAAGAAGGGCCAAAGCAACCCCCTGCATGATCACGCGGGCTTGCATTAACTTATTGCCGTACTTCTTATTAAACTCGCCGCCTTTAACCATTGAAAACAGTCCCATGCCCAAAACGGCGAGAACCAGGAACATAGCGACGAACAGGGCAATTGTAGATAACGTATTCATATCATTGAAATAAGCTCTTTTGCGCGGTTTGGCTAGTCCTTACGCGCATTTATTTATTTGACATAATGTTAAAGTTTTGTTAATCTTTTAAAACGTTAACAAACAATTAATAAACTGGGGAACAGTAATGCAGAGTAGATATGCCACAAACTGGTCTTACAAATGGTCTAGATTCGGAACAGACATGCAAAATTTTACAGCAATGTTCAGCTGCAAAAACATCGGAACGAACATTCTGTACAGATATAGCGAAATTAAGGAAATGGTCGAAACAAACACTGAATCGATGATTCCAAGACAAGTTTTACTAGATGCGATGTTTGCGTGCCAACAAGAGCAAAAAACAGCAATGAAAGACGTCGCTTAAGTTTTTTTGAGGGCCATCAAGTAGTTCACATCAAGGTCCTTATTTGACAGTGCGAACTCACTCCTAACCGGGTTGTATATCAACCCGGTTATATTTTTGGGCGAAAGGGCAGCCTGTCTTCCCATTTTAGCCAGTTCACTCGGGCGGATGAATTTCTTCCAGCTATGTGTGCCGCGCGGCACCCACCTCAAGAAATACTCGGCAGCAACAATCCCGAGCAGGAAAGACTTGGGGTTACGGTTCAATGTAGAGAAAATCACCAGCCCGTCCTTTTTGCTCAATCCTGCTATCGTTTTGACGAACTCCTCCGGGTCTTGCACATGCTCGATAATTTCAAGGGCGAGCACGACATCATATTTCTTTGTAATCTTTTCAGCAGGCGTGCGCTGATAATCGATAGCCAGCCCCGATGCCAGGCTGTGTTCTTTAGCGGTTGAAATCGCAACAGGGTCTGCATCTGCACCGGTAACATCCGCGCCCAACCGCGCAAGCGGCTCACAGACCAGTCCGCCGCCGCAACCGACATCCAGAATACTAATGTGCTTGAGGGATTTTAGGCTGTTCGGGTCCTTGTCAAAATGCTCGCAGATTTGCTCTTTGATGTAGCGCATACGAACAGGATTGAGATGGTGTAGGGGCTTAAACGGTCCGTTTTCATCCCACCAACGGTCGGCATCCTTAGAAAAATTCTCGATTTCTGCAGTATCTATACTAGACATAAGTGCTCGCTTCCTTATAAATAGCTAGGCTTTTTTAACGGAAATCAAAGCCAAAAGATACGGGTTTATAGATATGGCTCTCATTGTTGCAAAATTTGGCGGAACATCTGTCGCTGATGTCGAGCGTATTGAACGCGCGGCGGAAAAAATTGTGCGCGAAGTAGAAGCCGGTAATCAGGTGGCCGTAGTTGTGTCTGCGATGTCGGGTGTAACCAATACACTTGTCGGCTATTGCGGCGAGATCAGTAAACTCCACGATTTGCGCGAATATGACGTTGTCGTCAGCAGCGGTGAGCAGATCACCTCAGGCTTAATGGCGATGGCTTTGCAAAAGCGCGGCATTGCCGCCCGTAGCTGGCTTGGCTGGCAGATCCCGTTCAAGACAAACGATATGCACGGTAAGGCCCGCATTACCGACATCCAGACCGAAGAACTGAAAAAACGTCTGGGTAGCGGTGAGGTCGCTGTCGTGCCGGGGTTTCAGGGCATTACCGAAGCCAACCGTATCTCTACGCTGGGCCGTGGCGGTTCCGATACATCGGCTGTGGCATTGGCTGCAGCGCTCGAAGCAGATCGTTGCGACATTTATACAGACGTGGACGGCGTTTACACGACCGACCCGCGCATCGTGCCGCAAGCCCGCAAGATCAAGAAAATCTCTTTCGAGGAGATGATCGAGCTGGCCTCACTCGGCTCCAAAGTTCTGCAAACCCGCTCGGTGGAAATCGCCATGAAGCAGGGTGTTAAGTTGCAGGTATTATCAAGTTTTGAAGATCACATCGGCAGTGACATGCCCGGAACCCTTGTCGTACAGGAGAGTGAAATTATGGAAGAAGAACTCGTAAGCGGTATCGCATGCAGCCGCGATGAAGCGAAAATCACATTGTTACGCGTGAGTGACGTACCGGGCGTAGCCTCTAAAGTCTTTAGCCCGTTGGGTAAGGCGGGCGTGAACGTGGACATGATCGTCCAGAACGTTTCCGCTGACGGTCAGTTTACGGATATGACATTCACGGTTTCCCGCGCCGACTTGCCGCGCGCACTCGAAGTCGTGGAAAAGCTGGAAGAAGTTGAATACGAAAAAATCCTCTCATCCGATAACGTATCCAAAGTATCCGTGGTCGGTGTGGGTATGATCAGCCACCCGGGTGTTGCCGAGAAAATGTTCACCACGTTGGCGAACAAAGGCATCAACATTCAGGTGATCTCCACTTCAGAAATCAAAATCAGCGTTCTGATCGAAGAAGATTACACCGAGCTGGCCGTGCGTGCTCTGCATGCAGCCTATGGTTTGGAAGAAACCGCTTAAATCGCGCGCTGAAATACTGTAATCTGCTCATGTATGGCAGATGTAGCCTCTAACAAGACTTCAGGCACTCGTGACGTGGAATATCAAACCGAATTAAAGGTGGGGGATATTCTACGCCGCACCCGTGTGCATTACGACCAGTCCATTGAAAATGTTGAGCGTTTTCTGAATATTAAGGCCAGCCAGATCGAAGCGATTGAAAATGGCGACCTCGAAAAACTTCCCGGACGCGTGTACGCCATAGGTTTTGTCAGAAGCTATGCCGAATATCTCGGGCTGGACGGTGATAAAATGGTCGAGCTGTTTAAGCAGCAGTCAGACGTACATAAAGCCCAACCCGCAGAATTACATTTTCCCGTCGCGGCATCGGAAAGTCAGGTGCCGGGCATCCTTATTCTTCTTATTAGCGCCATTCTGGGCGTCGGTGTGTTTCTGTACTGGTATTCGCAAGACACTAAAGACAGGGAACTGGTCGATACAATCCCGCCTGTGCCCGCCGAATTGCAGCAAAAAGTAGAAGAATCGCCGACACCGCAATCGACAATGCAACCGGCAGAAGGCGAAGAGACGTCCGAAATGGTCGAGGGACCGACTATTCCCGAAGAGCCTGTTGAGGAAGAGGTTATCGAGGAAAAGCCGCCCGAAGGCATTATCCTCAATATTCTGGAGAACAGCTGGGTCGAAATCCGTGATCAAAACGGTAAGGCAATGATCTCCCGTGTACTTAAAGAAGGTGACCAGTATTATGTGCCCGATCGCCCCGACCTGACCATTTCTATCGGGAATGCTGGCGGCGTCGCTATTGAAGTTGACGGCGAAAAGCTCAAGCCTCTGGGTGAGAAGGGCAAAGTCGTTCGTCGCCTGTCACTGGATGCTGAATATCTCAAAGAAAATTTTGCGCTTGATAAAGAGCAGTAAAACCGACTAATACCAGTATCCATGGCGCTTGAAGAAAAACTCAACACTATAAGAAGCCGGCACGCCGAACTCGCATCCCTGATGTCACAAGGGGATTTGAGCGGTGAGCAATTTACCAAATATTCGATGGAATACGCGGAGCTTGAACCTGTCGTCGAGGCTATCAATGCGTTGGCCGAAGCCAGACAGGAAAAAGAAGACCTGCAGGAAATGCTCGCCGACCCTGAAATGAAGGCGATGGCTGAAGAGGAAATGCATCAGATCGAAAAGAAGATCCCAGCATTGGAAAAGCAAATCCGTTTGGCACTGATTCCCAAGGATCAGGATGACGCCAAAAACGCCATTGTTGAAATTCGCGCTGGCACAGGCGGTGACGAAGCCGCACTGTTTGCTTCAGACCTGTTTAACATGCTGAAAGGATTCGCCTCTAAGGAAGGCTGGAAGCTGGAAGTCATGGAAACGTCGGAAAATGATATCGGCGGTTACAAGGAAATTGTGTGCGAAGTTAGCGGCCGCAACGTTTTCGCCAAATTGAAATATGAATCAGGTACACACCGTGTGCAGCGCGTCCCTAAAACGGAATCAGGCGGGCGTATCCACACCTCTGCTGCGACTGTGGCTGTCTTGCCTGAAGCGGAAGAAGCCGAAGTCGACATTAAAACCGATGATTTACGCGTTGATACATACCGTTCCCAAGGGGCTGGCGGTCAGCACGTGAACACGACAGACTCAGCGGTGCGCATTACGCACATCCCGACAGGCGTTGTGGTAGAGATGCAGGAAGAGCGCAGTCAGCATAAAAACCGTGCAAAGGCTATGAAGGTTCTGGCGACACGTATATATGACATGGAACGCCAAAAGCTGCATGCTGAACGGGCTGCCGAACGTAAGGAACAGGTTGGCTCCGGTGACCGCTCCGAACGCATCCGTACCTATAATTTCCCGCAAGGGCGTGTAACCGACCACCGCATCAACCTGACTCTGCATAATCTGGACGGTGTTTTAAGCGGAGAAGCTCTAGGCGAAATTACAGAAGCCTTGATCGCGGAAGACCATGCGAGCGCGCTGGCTTCAATGGAAAACTAATTCGGTATGACTGAACCTCAGACAGTCAAAGACCTCTACAAGACCCTCAAACAACATATGTCCGACAACGACGCACGCTATGTGCTGCGCAAACGGGCGGGGCTGGATTATAGCGACCTCATTTCAAAACCGGACACATATATAAGTGAAGAAGCCATTCAAGCGATCAAACAAGACCTTGAGCTACTTCAGGACGGTAAACCGCTATCCAAAATATACGGAGAACGTGAATTCTGGGGTCTCTCTTTCACAGTCACCGAACATACGCTGGACCCGCGTCCTGATACGGAAACGCTGGTCGAAGCCGTTCTGAAGAGCGTGGATCGTGATCAACCTCTGTCTATTCTGGATCTCGGTACAGGCTCGGGCTGTATTCTTATATCGCTCCTGAGCGAACTGCCGCACGCACAGGGGGTAGGAGTCGATATTTCCGAATCCGCGCTTGCCACGGCACAGGAAAACGCGAAAAGGAATCATGTTGCGGAGCGCTGTAGCTTTTTATTGAGTGATTGGGATGAAAAACTCACAGAAAGCTTCGATATTGTGGTTTCGAATCCCCCCTATATTGCGTCTGCAGTGATTCCCACACTTCAGGATTCGGTCAAAAAACACGATCCGATTCTGGCATTGGATGGTGGCGAAGATGGATTGCAAGCGTATAAAAAAATTTTTTCGTGTTTATCGCGCGTTTTAAAGCCACACGGAAAAGCCTATTTCGAAATCGGTTATGACCAATCTGAAACTGTAACGCGACTCAGCAGGGAATCGCGATTTTCGATAGTCGAATCACATGCTGATTTCGCAGGCCACACAAGGGTTTTGGAGGTGTGCCCCGATGAGTGTAGTGGGGATAAGTAAAAAAATCTTTTGAGAAGGCGTTGATCAAAAACTCCGCATCGCTGTACTGTAAAAATCATCAACACAGACGAACGCTTTGAGCGATTGTGTGTTGGAAGTGAAAACCCAACATACCGTACTTAAAAGTCTCATGGAGGCTAGCCATACGTACACAAATCATGTATGGTGTACGTATATTATGTGATAAAACTTAATGACCGAAAAACAGGAAAAGAACATGAGACACGGAAGTTCGAATAGACGTCAACGCAATAGAGGTGGCAGCCGTCGTGGGGGAAACCAACAACGCTCGCAGGTTTTTGACAGTAACGGCCCTGACGTTAGGATTCGCGGGACTGCGCACCAGGTAACAGAGAAGTATATGGCGCTCGCCAAGGACGCATCATCCGCCGGAGACCGCATCCTCGCCGAGAGCTATTTACAGCATGCTGAGCACTATCAACGTATCATTTCCAGCTGGGATGATGACCAAAATAGCAAGCAAGAGAGTAAGCAAGAGGCTAAACAGGAGCGTACACCTTCCAAACCCAAGAAGGCGAAGTCCTCTGATGAAGAATTAGGCTTACCTTCCAGTATCTTAGGCGGTGGTGTTGAAGCTGCATCTGAGAAACAGGCGGCTGAACCCATCAGTTAAGTGTACGTATTAGGTTTTTGATTTAAAGGCGGTTTTTTAGACCGCCTTTTTTGATGTTCTGATATACTAAAAAGACAAAATGAAAACCTTGCCACTTTAAATCCTTTGATAGTGTACCTATAGTCATTTTATGGATTTTGATAAACTAACAGAAAAGTCGAAAACTCTTATACACGCCGCGCAAACACTGGCTTTGCGTAACGGCCACCAGTCTATTGAGCCCGAGCACCTGCTCAAAACCATGCTCGATGACGATGACGGGCACGTGCAGAAGCTTTTGAAGATGTCGGGCGCGAATTACGGTCGTTTGAAAACCGACGTGGAAAAGGCCATTGCCAAATTCCCCGTTGTCGAAGGGCCGGGTGCGGGGCAACTACGCCTTTCAAGTGATTTCGCAAAGATTGTCGATAACGCACTGAAATTAGCGGAAAAAAGCGGTGACAAGTTTGTAACCGTTGAACGTGTCCTGCAGGCTATGCTGCTGGAGAAAAAAGCTGATGTTTCTGCCTTGCTGGAAGAAGCAGGTTTGAAAGACGAGGCGCTCAATAAAGCCATCAACGACATCCGTAAAGGCCGCACGGCTGATAGCGCATCGGCGGAAGACCGCTATGACGCCCTGAATAAGTTTGCCCATGACCTGACCGCAGCGGCCGAGGAAGGCAAGCTGGACCCCATTATCGGCCGTGATGAGGAAATCCGCCGCACAATTCAGGTGCTCTCCCGCAGAACCAAGAATAACCCCGTTTTGATTGGCGAACCGGGCGTAGGTAAAACCGCGATAGCCGAGGGCTTGGCACAACGCATAGTGAATGGCGATGTGCCTGAAAGCCTGCTGAACAAGCGCCTGATGTCTCTGGACCTTGGGGCCATGCTGGCCGGTGCAAAATTCCGTGGCGAGTTCGAGGAGCGCCTGAAATCTGTTCTGGACGAAATTAAGGGCGCTGCGGGCGAAATTGTCCTGTTTCTGGATGAATTGCACACAATTGTCGGCGCAGGTAAGGCTGAAGGCTCTATGGACGCCGGAAACATGCTTAAACCGGCACTTGCTCGCGGTGAGCTGCATATGGTCGGTGCAACGACTCTCGATGAATACCGCAAACACATTGAAAAGGATGCGGCGCTCGCACGTCGCTTCCAGCCTGTTTTTGTAACCGAACCAACGGTGGAAGACACAATCTCTATCCTGCGTGGCCTGAAGGAGAAATACGAGCTGCACCATGGCGTACGTATTACCGACAATGCCATCGTAGCCGCTGCTACGCTGTCTAACCGCTACATCACGGACCGTTTTCTGCCGGATAAAGCCATCGACCTTGTCGACGAGGCCGCCAGCCGTATCCGCATGCAGGCTGACTCCAAGCCTGAAGCACTTGATGAGCTTGACCGTCGTATCGTCCAGCTGAAGATTGAGCGCGAAGCGCTGAAAAAGGAAAAGGACAAAGCATCCAAGGATCGTCTCAAAGCGCTTGAAGAAGAGTTGAAGGGGCTGGAATCGCAGTCCGAGGAGATGACCAAGCAATGGGCATCCGAGAAGGAAAAGCTCAATGCAGGACAGAAATACGTTGAGGAGTTGGACCGCGCCCGTATCGAGCTTGAGCAGGCTGAACGCGACGGTGACTGGGCGAAAGCCAGTGAACTGAAATACGGCAAAATTCCCGAACTGGAGGACAAAATCGCCGCTGCAACTCCTGAGGAGGGCGCACAAGTATCAGCCAGCAAGTCCAGCCTCATCAATGAAGAGGTTACGGATGATGACATCGCCAGCATCGTAAGCCGGTGGACGGGTGTTCCCGTCGATAAGATGCTGGAAGGTGAGCGTGAAAAGCTGCTCGCCATGGAAGAAAATCTGCAAAAACGCGTTGTCGGGCAGGATCAAGCCGTTGTTGCCGTTTCAAACGCCATACGCCGCGCCCGCGCAGGTTTGCAGGATGCACGCCGCCCTATGGGCTCATTCCTGTTCCTTGGCCCCACAGGGGTCGGTAAGACGGAGTTGACCAAAGCTCTGGCCGAATTCCTATTTGATGATGATTCCGCCATGATCCGTCTGGACATGTCCGAATACATGGAAAAACATGCGGTTGCCCGCATTATCGGCGCACCTCCGGGCTATGTCGGCTATGAGGAGGGCGGTTCATTGACTGAAGCCGTTCGCCGCCGTCCATATCAGGTCGTGCTGTTTGACGAGATTGAAAAAGCCCACCCCGATGTCTTTAACGTTCTCTTGCAGGTTCTTGATGATGGCCGCCTGACGGACGGTCAGGGCCGTACGGTCGATTTCAGCAACACATTGCTGATCATGACGTCGAACCTCGGCGCCGAACATCTGGTGAATCAGCAAGAAGGCGCCGATATAGAAGATGTGCGCGAACAGGTTATGGATGCGGTACGTGCCGCTTTCCGCCCGGAATTCCTCAACCGTCTCGATGAGATCCTGCTGTTCAAGCGTCTGACGCGTGAGCATATGACCGGTATTGTCGATATCCAGCTTGCCTACCTCGATCGTTTGCTGGCTGATCGCCACATACATCTTGAGATTGATGACAAAGCCAAGACGTGGCTCGGTAATCGTGGTTATGACCCTGCTTATGGCGCTCGCCCGCTGAAACGTGTAATCCAGTCAGAATTACAGAACAAGCTTGCGGAAATGATCCTCAAAGGTGAAATTACCGACGGCGCGACGGTCAAAATTGGTGAGAAGAAGGATGAACTGATCTTTGATGTGACCAATACACGCAAAGATAAGGACGATTCCGACATAAAGTCGGTTGCCTGATCACTACGTTGCCTTGATTACCGTTAAATTACGGCTGAATTAACCTTGAAACATACGTCTGACGATCAGAATGTCTTTGTAGGCATCGATCAAAGTCGTCAATTCCTCAACAACCGTGGACATATGGCGGGACGTTGCGTTCACAATCAGCTTTTTGTCCAGCATGATGCCGACATGGCGCTCGAAGAACACAAAATCACCACGACGCAGCTTGGTGGGGTCCTTGGTGCCGATATCTTCACCCAGCAACGCCATCTGGTCTCTGGTGTCACGGGGGCATTGAACACCTGCCGCATTCATACACAGTTGGACGAGACCGGAGCAATCAATGCCGGCGGCTGTACGCCCACCCCATACATAAGGGGTGTACAGAAATTTCAAAGCCATCTCGGCATAGTCGTAATGCACGGCATCGACCGTCCCTAAATGCCCTTCGAAAACCCATTTGCCATTGCCGAGCTTCACAAACCCGTTCTGCTTTTCATCCGTCGCATGAACATGGGACAGCATATATAGCGGTACAAACGGCACGGCTTTGAAATCGGGCTCTTCGTATAGGTGTGTCATCGGGGTGACGACTTTGTGCGTCTTGGCACGATGCACAGCCATAAGCTCCGCATCGATATACCCTTGATACCCGTCATTTTCGGATTGCACTTTGGCGGCATCGCCTTCTTCGGAAAGGACCTTGATGCGTTCACCGTAAAGCAGAGTGTTTACAGGCTCCCCGGCAAGGTCGGGGGTGTTGAACATTGTAACAACGGGGGCATCAATATTCTGGGTATCAGGCATAGCGTTCCTGTATATATTTAAACACGGTCAGTAATCCCGTATCAGCACCGCCCACGGGGCGTCCCGCGCAGCCGGAATGTTCCCAAGCATAGCAATCCAGATGCACCCAATCGATGCTTTTTTCAACGAAGCTCTCTAAAAAGAGCGCGCTGTAGATCAAGTCACCCGGCAATCCCGCGCTATTCACAAGGTCACCAACGGATTTTTCGATATGTTTGCGGTAAGGCTGCCACAACGGCATGGCCCATACGGGGTCCTCGGCCTTTTCCGATGTTTTCTGAATTTTGCCTGCGATCTTGTCGTTATTCGAGAACAGGGCAGGGATATCAGGCCCCAATCCCGCACGTGCGGACCCTGTTAAGGTCGCATAATCGATAATCAGCTGCGGCTTGCCTTCGGAAGCGTAAGTGAGGGCATCGGCCAGAATAAGGCGACCCTCAGCATCCGTATTTGTGTTTTCAACAAACAAGCCTTTGCGGGATTTGACGACATCACCGGGGCGGAATGCTTCGCCCGCGACGGCGTTCTCAACAGCAGGCACGATCAGGCGCAGGCGAACAGGAAGCTTGTGATCCATGATCAGCTTGGCCAGCGCGATCGTATGCGCCGCACCGCCCATGTCTTTTTTCATGTACCGCATATATTGCGATGGCTTTAGGTCCAGACCGCCCGTATCAAAACATACGCCTTTGCCGACCAGCGTGATTTTCGGGTCTTTGGCTTTACCCCAGTTCAGCTCGATCAAACGCGGCAGGCGCGGGCTGGCTTTACCGACCATGTGAACCAACGGAAAGTCGCTTTCCAGCTTTTTCTGATCCTTCACGACCTTAACGGTGGCGTCATGCTCTTTTCCCAGAGCCTTGATGATTTTCTCAAGTTCGTCAGGGCCCATATCATTGGACGGTGTGTTCACAAGGTCACGTACAGCGTAAATACTGCTGACTGTACTGATCACTGAGGCGTTTTGCGCACTGTCGGTAACGACAAGCTGCGGCTTGGGGGATGTTTCTGATTTATAGCCATCAAAGCTATAGCAGCCCAAGCCCCAGCCGATACGCAGCATATCCGCATCAGCACCGCTAACGCCTTCAAAGTCGAATGTAGCACTTTTGATTGTGTCTTCAGGCAGCCATTTCTCTACACGTTGGCAGATTTTCGCCCCTTCGTACAATTTGATCTTGTCGGGAACGAGCGCGTAAATGTCTTTTGATGCGCCGTCTTGCAACAGCTTGGCGCCTTTCGGCTTAAAGCCTTGTGCTTTGGCAAGGGCGCTTAGTGTTTTGTTTTGCTTCTTAAGCCAGCCTGCATGGGCTTTTTCTTTGATAATGTGAACAGTGTAATGCTGCTTCTTTTTGCGGGAAGTGAATGCTTTGATGGGTTTTAATATTGTGTCGGTCATGAATGAGCGCGGGTGTTTAAAGTGGCGGACACGGAGGGATTCGAACCCTCGA
>JAESRE010000028.1 GCA_016764775.1 Alphaproteobacteria bacterium | reverse complement strand
GAGCTATTAACCCTATACTCCCTTAGCAGGGGAGCGCCTTCAGCCACTCGGCCACGTGTCCTTTGAGAATTACAACTAACAGCCCCCGCTGCCCAGTTCAATATAAAATGACTGTTTATACGATATAACCCTTTAAAATCTCTGGCCAATCACTGTCTTTGGATTTGTTTACGAACTCACCGACATGACGAATGGTCCATGCATCCGGATTATCATCACTTGCAGCGCGTTTCAGGCATATAAACACAAAGACGGAGGTGTCGCCTTCATCTAATGGTAGGTGCAAGAAAGTATGGTCTGAATATCCGTCGGCAATACGGATTTCAGGGTCATTGACGTCTCTGAAGACATTGTCGGTTTTGATGGAGGCCTTGAAAACAATAGCATCAATCACCGGGTCCAGTCCCTTAAGCTCTATCGAGATTTGCTCATCGTCACCGTCACCGACGCCTTCAACGTTATCACCGCTGTGATATATTTTGCCCGTTTGGTCGGCTTCACGGCCCGCCTCGTGCGAGATGTGTGTGATGTAGCGCCTGTTCTGGTCATAGATGTAACAGGACAGGTCAAGGTCGTGATGTGTGTCCTTGAAACCGAGAGCGCCTAATGCGCGGTCCTTGATGCTGATTTCCTCGTTCGGGTCCCACCCAAGACCGACAAAAACCCTGTGACTGGATTTTTGCGTAACATTTAACGGCACGGTTTGGCCTTTGGGAATACGAGGCGACATATAGGCTTAGTCCAGATAGTTGTCGTCTTTGAGCTTTTTGTGCTCTCCGAAATCGGCTTTAACCACCGCCAGAAAACCAAGAACCAAAGCCAGAATGCCAAAGGTGATGATGAGTTTTACGAAGTTGTCCCAGCCAATGATTTCGGGTGCCCATAGCTGTGTGATTGTCAATCCGGCACTTGCCAGAACAACCAGAACCAAAGCTGCTAGAATTGATTTATGCATTAGACTTTCCTTTTCATGATGACAAGAAAGGCTTCACGGTCGAAAAACAAAAGCATACGGCGGCTTTCGCGTTCCATTGTAATGACTTCCCAGCCTTGCTCGCCGTTACGGTTGAGGAACTCTGAAAATTTGAGAGGGTCGACTTTGGAACCGCCCAGAAAGAGCGAACCCAACATGCTTTCGCGGTATATTGCGACCTTGTATTCAAACTTGTCTGCCGTCACTTCAGGTTTTCCTTGAAGTAAGCCGCTATGTCATAATCGGCATCGGCAAATTCGCTGATATTCGTAATTGTCCAGCTATCGTTGACTTCGGCCATATGCGCAAAAATTAATGCACTGGCGCTGATATTAGCGGCGGGCTGGATGTCTTCTTTCAGGAAGTCTTCATTGGTCTTGCCGTCCGCAATACGCACGACAGGGTCGCTGATGTCGTTCAGGTTGAATTTGCAGTCGCTTTTCACAACAAACAGGAAGTGCTTGTAGTTTTCGGGCAGTTTCTTGGTCTCGATATAAATCTGCTCATCGTCGTAACCGCCTATGCCGGAAAAGTCGTCTCCACTGTGGTAAACCTTGCCGTCCTCGGAAACGACATCTTTGTAATCGGGGCCGATTTTCTCAACCATTTCACCGTGTTCATCAAAAATGTAGCAGTACAGGTCAAGGTCAAAGCCT
The DNA here is from genome assembly GCA_016764775.1 of Alphaproteobacteria bacterium. GTDB lineage: Bacteria > Pseudomonadota > Alphaproteobacteria > Micavibrionales > Micavibrionaceae > TMED27. The sequence goes on along the minus strand of JAESRE010000028.1, from coordinate 29,597 downwards.
TCGAATTCTTTGTCGCGATGGTCGGGATCATCATGCTGGTTCACGGTCTTGGGCATGTAGTTCATGGTGCGGAATGCATGCACGGAATCATCGGCCCAATCGGCAGCAGCTTGTAAGTATTTTTTGAAGGGGACCCATTCGGCTACGGGGATTTCAACCTTTTCCAGTTCCTTCATGTCCCATGATAAACCAACCAATACGCGGTCTCTCTGGGTTTCTGAAATTTCGATCTGACTGGATTGACCCTGTGCCGGCCCCTTAAATACTTTCATGTTGCTACCCCAATTTTTTCTTCAACAATTCATTTACGACAGCCGGATTGGCTTTACCTTGTGACTTTTTCATGACCTGACCGACAAAGAAGCCGAATAGCTTGTCTTTACCGCCTTTGTATGCTTCCACGTTATCAGGATTCTCTGCGATGACCTCATCAACAATGGCTTCGATCGCACCTGTGTCTGTAACCTGCTTAAGACCTTTTTCCTCAACAATGTCTGCTGCTGCTTTTCCCGTATCGTACATGTCGGCGAAGACGTCCTTGGCGATCTTGCCTGATATTGTACCATCGGAAATCAATTTGATCAGCCCCGAGAGGTTTTCGGCCGTAATAGGGGATTCAGACAGCTTCTTTTCATTTTTATTCAAAATCCCTAAAAGCTCGTTAATTACCCAGTTCGCGGCCAGCTTCGCATCGTTGTCGTTGGCGACATCTTCGTAATACTGTGCGCGCTGTTGCTCGGCGATCAGGACACTCGCGTCATACAGGCTTAGGCCGTAATCATCCATGAAGCGGTGCTTTTTCTGGTCCGGCAGTTCGGGCAATGTTGTGCGGATGCTCTCGATCTGGTCATTGCTGACATGTAGTGGCAGCAAGTCAGGGTCGGGGAAATAGCGGTAATCGTGCGCTTCTTCCTTGGAGCGCATGGAGCGGGTCTCACTCTTATTCGGGTCCCACAGGCGCGTTTCCTGATCGACTTCACCGCCATCCTCAATAATTTCGATTTGACGCTGTACTTCGTAATCAATCGCTTGCTGTACGGCTTTTACCGAGTTCACGTTCTTGATTTCCGCACGTGTACCGAGCGGGCCGCCCGGTTTGCGAACGGAAATATTCACGTCTGCACGCATGGAGCCTTCCTCCATGTTACCGTCACATGTACCAAGGTAACGCAAAATCATGCGCAGCTTTGACAAATACGCTGCGGCTTCTTCCGGTCCACGAATGTCAGGTTCGGATACGATTTCCATCAAGGCACAGCCCGAACGGTTCAAATCAACAAAGGATTTAGTCGGGTGCTGGTCGTGCAGGGATTTACCCGCATCCTGTTCGAGGTGCAGACGCGTAATACCGATCTCTTTCACTGTGCCGTCGGGCAAGTCGATCTCGATCACACCTTCGCCGACAATCGGATACTCATACTGTGAAATCTGGTAGCCTTGCGGCAGGTCGGGGTAGAAGTAGTTTTTACGCTCAAAGACAGAGACTTTGTTGATCTTGGAATTCAGCCCCAAGCCTGTTTTTACGGCCTGCTCAACAACGAACTTGTTCAAAACGGGCAGCATGCCGGGCATCGCCGCGTCAACGAGGGATACCTGCGAATTCGGCTCGGCTCCGAATTGGGTGGAGGCGCCGGAAAAGAGTTTGGATTTCGCAATCACCTGCGCATGGACTTCCATGCCGATCACGATTTCCCATTCACCTGTTTCGCCTTGAATTAACTGTGCCATTTACTCGTCCTTTTACTTTTTTCCGTATTCGTAGCGGTCAACACAGTACCGCATCTCGTAAGCTGTTTGTCTGTCAAACTGTTTGCTGCCCAGCAGAAGCTTGAGCGGGTCGATATTGTCCAAATTCCTGCGCACGGCCAGATCGACATACCCCGGCGCTTTGCGGTTCATAAAGTCACCCATTTTTTCGGCTGTGCAGGCGCATATAGCTTTCTCGTTTCTGTATTTTCTTCTGATCTCTTCATCTTCCAGGCATTGTGTCTGAACGATCTCTGCGGTTGGAAAACGGATACAGGGTGAATATATAAATTCCATAAACCGCAGGCGCTGTAGCTTGCCGTTGTTTGTTCTGCGCTGCATTTCGAGTGTTTGCTCAAGAGTCATTTCTTCGGGGAACTTGGCGGCTGTACAAGCACACAAAACTTCCAGACTTTTGCCTTCCAGATTGGGGTGATCCTGACGCAGGCAGTTACTGTAATACTGGTTGGCAAACTCTTCGACTGATGTCGGGACTTCTTGCGTGGTGCCTTCCTCCGGCACTTCACCCAGCAATTCTTCAAGCTCCGTCGGAGGCGCTGTTTGCTGGCGGTCAAACAAATCGGGGTTTTGCGCATGGGCCGCCACTGGCAATGCATAAATGCAAAGCGCTAAAAGCAAATGCAGGCTTTTACGGATTTTGTATTTCACAATTCTTTCCTTACGCGGCTTTGCTCATGACTTTTTGTGGCATGGCGTTAAATTGGGCGGCTTCTTCGATCACACCACCCACTTTGAATACGGTTTCCTCGTCCCAGGCCTTACCGAGGATTTGTAGGCCAAGCGGCAAGCCATTAGCGTCCAGACCCGCAGGGACAGACATACCCGGAACACCCGCAAGGTTGGCGGTCACTGTGAACACGTCGTTCAAGTACATCTTGATCGGGTCGTCTTCGTTCTCGCCAATCGGGAAGGCGGCTGACGGTGCTGTCGGCGTCAGAATGGCATCGACGGTCTCGTACGCTTTCTCGAAGTCATTCAAAATCAGGCGGCGGATTTTCTGCGCCTTGATGTAATACGCATCGTAGTATCCTGCAGATAGTACGTATGCACCGATCATAATCCTTCTCTGAACCTCGTCACCGAAGCCTTCGGCGCGTGTCTTGGCGTACATATCAGCCAGCGTTTCCGCATCTTTGGAACGGTGGCCGTATTTCACGCCGTCATAACGGGCAAGGTTGGATGACGCTTCCGCAGGCGCGATGATGTAATACGCGGGCAAGGCGTATTTCGTATGCGGCAGGGAGATATCAACAATCTCCGCACCGGCTTCTTTCAACCATTGCGCACCTTGATCCCACAGCTTGCCGATTTCCTCGGGCATACCGTCCAGACGGTATTCTTTCGGTATACCGATTTTCATGCCCTTCATGTCACCTGTCATAGCCGCAGCATAATCAGGCACGGGCTTGTTGGCGGATGTGCTGTCTTTCGGGTCGTAACCCGCCATGGCCTGCAGCATTAATGCATTATCCTTCACCGTACGGGCGAGGGGGCCGGGGTGATCCAGTGAAGATGAGAACGCCACAACGCCCCAACGTGAACAACGGCCATATGTAGGCTTAATCCCTGAGATGCCGCAAAAAGAAGCAGGCTGACGAATGGAGCCGCCTGTATCGGTTGCGGTCGCGCCCATAGAAATACGAGCAGCCACAGCCGCAGCAGAACCACCGGAGGACCCGCCGGGGACAAGGTCCTTACCGTCAGAGGTTTTCCATGGGTTGATAACGTTTCCAAAGGCGGAGGTAGTGTTCGATGAACCCATCGCAAACTGGTCGAGGTTAGCCTTACCCAGCATGACCGCACCGGCATCGGCGAGGTTCTGGCCGACAGTCGATGTATATTGCGGCACGAACCCTTCGAGGATTTTGCTCGCCGCTGTCGTCTGTGTGCCTTCGGTACAGAACAAATCCTTATTCGCAAACGGAATGCCATCAAGAAGCCCTTCGTCACCGCTGGCATAACGCTTGTCGCTTTCCTCGGCCTGTTTCAACGCAATCTCGGGCGTTTCTACGATAAAGGCGTTCAGGTCGCGCGCGCCTTCCATCGCTTCAATATGGGCTTCGGCCAACTCCTTGGCGCTGAAATCTTTGTTCTTCAGGCCTTTAAGGGCGTCTTCAATCGTTAAATGTGTTAGTTCAGTCATAGTTTTCTATCGAGGTGGAAAAAATTTATCCGCTATAATTATACTTGTGATTCCGGTGACCATGAGCCCTAAACCCAAAAACATGTCACCGTCATCGCCCAAAAGCTCAAACTCCATGAAATAATCTTTTGACAGAAGGAAGATCCCGCCAAGAGTGAATAACACTCCGTCTGCTTTGATAATGGTGTTTACGAGCCTTTTATTTTCAGGAGAAGGCTGCTCTGCGCTCATCCTTCCTGCTCCACGACTTTGGGAACGACGAAAAAGCCTTGCGTTTCTTCAGGCGCATTGGCCAGAACCTTGTCTGCGCAGTCGCCGTCGGTGACTTCATCTTCACGCAAATGCAGGTCGATATTCACCACATTGGCCAGCGGCTCGACATTATCGGTATCGACTTCGCCAAGCTGCTCTACCCATTGCAAAATGCCTGAAAGCTGTGTGCCGATACGGTCGACATCACTATCTGCAATTTCAATATTGGCCAGTCTTGCAACTTTACGTACGGTTTGTTCGTCCAAAGACATAGATATTCCTTTCTTGTGTCTTTTGTTTTAAACAGGTAGCCACCAAGAAACAATGGGGTTTTTCAACGTGAGTATAGCTTTACTCAAAGATTGTGCGAAGGACGCACCGGCAAACACACCGCTTTTGGGGCTGGATGTCGGTAAAAAGACAATCGGGCTTGCGCTGGCCAATCCCGATCAAACGCTGGCAACCCCGCTGGAAACCATTAAGCGCACGAAATTTTCCAAAGATATGGAAGCGTTGAAAGTCATTATCGCCGAACACGAAGTCGGCGGCTTTGTTATCGGCTATCCCGTCAATATGGACGGCAGCGAAGGTCCGCGCGCGCAAAGCATCCGTGATTTCGCGATAGAAATGGACAATACATTAGGCGGAGCATGGGTTGCGCTGTGGGATGAACGTTTATCCACAGTTTCTGTGGAAGAGGCTGTGGATAACTTCGTGGAAAAGCGAAAAACAAAAGTAGAAGCAAAGGCTTCCGGCCTCATAGACAAGCTGGCCGCGCAGATGATTTTGCAGGGTGCTCTGGACTTTTTAACTAGCGAGCGCCGTAACGCATAAGCTCGTGTCCGTGCTCACGCATCCAGTATTGCCCTTCAATAAAGTTATCGGACAGGCTACGACATAGCTTCCAGAATGAGCGGGAATGGTCCATATGGACGAGGTGCGCAACTTCATGGGCAACCACATAATCAAACGCTTCTTCGGGGGCGAAGAGTAAACGCCATGAGAATGACAGATTTCCGTCACTGCTACAGGAGCCCCAACGGCTTTTCGTGTCGCGCACACTGATTTTCTCGATTGTCTCGCCGATTTCTTCAGCTTTTTGCTGGGCGAGGGCGGTCAGCTCTTTTTTCGCGATACGTTTTAAGGCTCGTTCGATGCGCGCTGTCGGGTCTTCTTTGTTGGTGGTAACAATAAGTTCTTTGAATTTCAGATTAATAGACGTCGTTCTTAAAGCTTCGTCATAAAAGATATGGATGCGACGGTCCTGTCCCAAAATCGGCAAATCGCTACCATCTTCGAACGGTACAGGGCTGGGCAGGTCGCTCAGGGCTTCCTGCATCCAGTTATCATGCTCTTCGGCAAATCTCTGGGCTTTTTTTAGGTTCACCCCGTTCGGGATGACAAGGTGAAAGACACGCTCCTTGGGGTCCAAACGTAGAGCCAGCCTGCGCGCACGCTTGCTGCGCTTGACCATAATATACGGCGGAAAAGGGTTGTCCTGTCTTAAAAGCATTTCGGCATACTATGTGAGCGGCCATGACGGCGCAATAGGATTTTAAACGTGTCGCGCTCTAAACGCGACTGTCATATTCGGCGCCGACGGCGACACGGCGCTTTGAGTCTGGTGTGAGGTCGTGTCTAAGCTGATGTAGAAATTCCATAGCGTCCCGTCGGCCTTGCTCTCTCAAATCATCAATAATGCTCGGCAGCGGGTTTGTCCGAATGCTTTCATCCCATGTGTCGGGTTGCTCCAAAGCCACCTTGTAAACTGGCGAGCGGCCTTGCTTGCGTAAATCATGAATGTCTTTATGCACGCGCCCATAAACGAGGTTCGGATCTCTCGTTGAGCGAACAATCTCCGGTCGGTCCACGGTTACGACAAGTAAAGGAATATCGTCATGGTGATCAAAACTGTCAAAGGCGGGGTTATTACCTGAATACGCGCCGTCCCAGTGCATGCGACCGTCAATGCGAACGGGGCCTAATTCTTTTAATGCACCCGAGGCTACGATTTTCTTGATGGTCAGGTCTTCGTTGGTGTGGACGTGTTCTTCTATATTGTCGGGGGACAGGTCGCCTCTGGGGTTTTTCTTCGTCACGGTCGTGATGCGCATATCAATCGGCGCATTACGCAGGTTATGGTGGCTGCCGATAACTTCGGTCAGTGCCTGTGTCAGAAAGCCTTGCGGTCCGACATCTTCAAATGCGCCCGATGCGCGCCAGCCGTTCATCAGATAGGATTCATTCACCATTTTCGTGATTTGTAGAGGGTCCAGCATATTAATAACATGCGCGGCTGATCCTGCCTGTCCGATGCGGTTCCAGAATTTATCCAGTCCCTGACGTCCGGCAACGGCGTAGACGCCCGAATTCACAGCAGCGGCGCTTGGTCCGCCGATCTGGTCAATCTCGATATCGTCCTGCTGGTCCAGTACATTCAGAACTCCGGCGGCATATGCACCTAAAGTTCCACCTCCCTGAAGCGCTACACGTATTTTTTGTTTTGTTATAAGAGCACCAGCTTGTATTCCGGCACCATGAAACATTTCACGCATTGGTAAAATGAAGCATGAACATCATTGGCCTCGCCACAAATTAATGTGCTGCAGCGCGGTGTAATGTGAATAAAAGCTGCTTAATCGACGGTTTCTTTGAAACTTTCAGAACGGTTTTCGCGCAACCACCTGCGTACTGCGGCAATCCCGTGAACGTCGCGGTTATACTGCTCGGGTGACGCGTCAGGGATCTTTTTAAGATCCTTTTCGGGGATCGGATCGACACCCTTGTCCATCTGGCGGATGAAGTGACGTATGCGCGGCATGATATGTTCACGCCAACGGCGCCCGTTAAAGATACCGTAATGGCCGCAATCAAGCTGGAAGTGGTGGTATTGCTTGTTTTGCGGAATGGAATAACAAAGCTCATGAGCCGCCGTTGTCTGACCGCGCGCGGAAATATCGTCTTTCTCGCCTTCGATCGTCAATATGGCTGTTTTCTTGATATCCTGCGGACGGACATCCATGAGTTCTCCGCTTAACGGATCTTTCCACTTCATGAGGCCACGCGGCAACAAGTGACGCTGGAACACTGTATCCACGGTTTGAAGATAGAACTCGGCGGGAATATCCATCACAGACAGATATTCATTATAGAACTTACGGTGCGCCTCCGCGCTATCCCCGTCACCTTGAACAAGGTGCTTGTAGAATGTCATGTAAGAACCGACATGACGGTCAAGGTTCATCGACATGAATCCGCCAAGTTGCAGGAAGCCTGGATAAACGCGGCGGAACGCGCCCGGATAATAAAACGGCACATCATGCACGGCATTTTGTTCAAACCAGCGTGTCGGACGTGTTTCGGCCAACTCTGTCACTTCGGTTTTGGAAACGCGTGTATCAATCGGACCGCCCATCAATGTCATGGACAGCGGCTGGTTCGGGTCGTTTTCACTCGCCATCAATGATATCGCCGCCATCACAGGGACAACAGGCTGGCACACACCGATAACATGCGTCTGCGGACCGAGCAGGCTCATAAACTCACGTAAGTACGTAATATAAGTGTCCAGATTGAAGTATTCTTCAGCTAGTGGAACCTGACGGGCGTCTTCCCAGTCCGTAATGTAAACATTGTGATGCGGGAGCAGGGCTTTAACCGTACCGCGAAGCAACGTCGCATAGTGCCCCGACATCGGCGCTACCAACAAGATATTAGGATCGTTGCGCTTGGTTTTGCGCTGGAAGTGCAATAAACGGCAGAATGGCTTTTCAACGATGATGTTCTCGACAACATCGACTTTCTTGCCGTCTATAAATGTTTCTGCCAGCCCGAAATTCGGTCGCCCGAAGTGACGCGTACCGCGCTCGATCATTTCCGCTGTTGCGGCAATAGTGCGTCCAGTCTGCGTATAGGAGAGGGGATTCCATGGGCTCTGGAAAACTGTGCGTGTTAATTCCGCTTGAATTCTAAACGGAGTCATCGCTACGTGCTGTAAATCATGAAGGTGATAAAGCATAGGCCAATCCTTGGTTATGTCCTTCCCTGCGATACGGTATTCGCGTATATCATAGATATATAATACTCTATTTTAGCTAAAAAAGGGTGATATTTCGCAGATGCACAATTTTTTCACACAATGGCATAGACTTTTTCTCGATACGGACAGGGTCCCTGAATTAATCATGGTGATTGTCATTTGTGCAGTTGCGGGCATGATCACCGGTCCCCTTATGGGTAACGCTAACCCACTGTTCTGGAACGTTTTAGGCGGTGTTTTTGGCGGTTTGGGCGATAAACTGGACCGTAAAAAGCGCCATTACGCCGATTTGATGTCCAGAGGGCTTATTTTGACCACCATTATTCTCGCAGCTTGTGGAGGAATCAGCTGGTGTTTCCGTGAAGCGATCAATTTTTATCCGTATTACGAAGTTTTGCGAACACTCTTTCTCGCCTCGCTGGTAACGGTCGGTAGCGTCTGGTTTGTACTCTTGCAGCTTTATTTTTCCCTCAGCAAAGGGATAACGGACAAAAAGTCCCCACCCAGCGAAGCCGCAACCTATGCACTTTCCAAAACGGCAGGCATATCTCTCAACACGAATGATGAGTTCGCCCTGACGCGTGCGGCGATGGTGTTAAGTGTACGCAGGTTCGATAAAGGTTTGGTGGCCCCGTGTTTGTGGTATCTGATCGGCGGATTTCCCGCGGCGTGCATTTATGCGGGCTTGGCGATGATGAGTTGGCGTTTCGGTAAGAACGGTCTGGGCAGCGGTTTTGCCGCTGTTCCGCTGGCGCTGGAAAGGCTTGTCGGCTTTATCCCGTCACTTCTAAGCGGGTTTTTCATCACTATGGCGGCCGGAATCACCCCAACAGCCAAACTGCATAAAGGCGTGGCGTCATGGATGGGACACAAAAACCGTGCGCCGTATGACCAAGGTGGATTTCCCGTCTCGGCATTGGCTTGGGCATTAAATGTTTCTATCGGCGGTCCCGTGAAAGATAATAAAGGCTATGCATTAAAGGGCGCATGGGTTGGGCCGGAAGGCGCGACAGCCAAGCTGAATCACAAACATTTGCGCCGTGCAATCTACATAAATGTCATCGCTCATTTCATCTTTATAGCCGCCTTACTCGGCATGTATATGTGGGATGGTATTTTATAGCTTGACTTTGAAAGGCCATTTCGCTTATTTTCCGCTCCACGAGATTAATCCTATAGATATGAAGGAGACTGGCGATGAGCCGTCGTTGCATGATTACAGGAAAAGCGCCTATGAGCGGAAACAACGTTTCACACGCGCAAAACAAAACACGCCGCAAGTTTTTGCCGAATATTCAGGACACGAGCCTGTATAGCGTCATCTTGGGCAAATGGGTTAAAGTGAAAGCCTCTTCAGCCGGTCTGCGCACCGTTGAGCACAAAGGTGGCTTTGACGAGTTTTTGAAATCTACAGCAAAAACAAAGCTGGACCCTGCATTGCGCCCTGTTAAAGCGCAAATTGAAAAGGCCGAAGCCAAAACAGCGGCTTAAGCTTTCAAGCTAAAGATCAAAATGCCCGCCGCGTAAGTTGGCGGGTTTTTTATTGGAAAAACAGAGACCATGGCCCTCGATTACCCGAATTTCAGCTTTGATATTCATCACCGCGATGAAAAATCGGGCGCACGTCTGGGGACTTTAAAAACGCCGCATGGCGCGATTGAAACGCCGAACTACATCTTCTGCGGCACGAAAGCGGCGATCAAGGCCCTAAGCCCGGCGCAGATGATCGAAGCCAAAACCGATATTATCCTCGCCAATACCTATCACCTGATGCTGCAACCCGGTGCCGATCTGATCGAAAAGATGGGCGGTTTGCACAAATTTATGGGCTGGAACGGCCCGATGCTCACCGACAGCGGCGGCTTTCAGGTGTTCTCTCTGGGCGAGGGCACAATGGCCAATGAGATCAAAGGCAAGAGCACGGGTAAGAATGAGAATAGAAACCTGATGAAGATCACGGAAGAGGGCTGTGTCTTTAAATCCTATGTCGATGGTTCGACAATCAAGCTGACCCCCGAAAGCTCGATGGAAATCCAGCGCAAACTGGGTGCTGACTTGTTGATGCAGTTTGATGAATGCACGCCGTACCACGTAGATAAGGACTATACGGCCCGCTCCATGGAGATGAGCATCCGCTGGGGCGACCGCTGTCTGGTCGAATTCGAACGTCACGATAACGGCGCACAAGGTCTCTACGGCATTATTCAGGGCGGTGTTTATTCCGATCTTCGCCGCATTTCCGCAGAAGCCACAAAGGACCGTCCTTTTTTCGGTACCGCTGTCGGCGGCTGTCTGGGCGGCTCCGAAGAGGAAATGGAAACGGTTGTAGCTGAAAGCCTGCCTTACGCGCACCCTGATCGACCTGTGCATTTTCTTGGCATCGGACAGATGAAGGATGTTTTTAAGTTCGTGCGCTACGGTGTTGATACATTCGATTGTGTGATTCCGACCCGTTTGGCGCGTCATGGTACCGCCTTGATGAAGGGGCAAAAGGGCGAGACGATTAACCTGAAAAATGCAAAGTACCGCGAGGATGAAACCCCGCTGGATGAGGAAAACGGAGTATCCGCATCAACGGATTATTCCAAAGCCTACATCCATCACTTGCTGAGAGCGGGCGAAATCCTCGGGATGCAGATCTTGGCCCAGCATAACGTGGCCACGATAAACCGCCTCATGCGCGAGGTCCGCGCGTCTATCAAGGCAGGCACTCTCGACCAACTTGAAAAAGAGTGGCTAGACCTTTAATTTATCTTCCTTAAGTCTTGTTTTTTAACGCCTTTTTACTGACTTTTCGCTAAGCTTTAAGGTATAGTCTGTAGACGAACATAAATTTAGGTTCTCATGGCAATACATTACTCACTCGATGCAAAACTGAATATCCTCGGCGAATTTCTGGAGGAATACACGCAATGGCACACCGCTGTTGTCAAAAGCTTGTTGCTAAAAGGGCCCAAGCCCGATGCGCCGGAAAAGATGATAAGCTGGCTCAATGACTTGTCATTAAAGAACATCGACCTCGATGGCCGCTATGCCGCCAAATCCGAATTGTTGAAACAAAAGCACCAGGTCCTTGCGGCCATGTCCACAGTGGTTAAGCAGGACGCGGAGAAACAGCTGGATACGTTTCTTACCGAATATGTCGTTTTCATGAATGAAATGCAGACATTCTGTCAGTCCGTATTGTTGGAGCAATGGGGGCTGGATGTCCTGACGGGACTGAAAAACAAAGCCGTGTTGCATAGAGAGCTTGATGTCGAGATGGAACGTCTGTCTCGCGAAGGCTTTCCGTTTTGTCTGGGCCTTGCGCGGATTGATAATTTCGATGCCATCAGCAAGAAGATCAATGATGAACAAGCGGAAGAAATCATCAAGGAAGTTGCCGGTATGGTTTTACAAAGCCTGCGGTCCTATGATGAGGCGTTCCGCGTAAGTCGCGATCATTTCATCATGTGTTTGAAGCAGTCCGACCTTGTCGGCGGCCAAAAAGGTCTGGAGCGTCTTCGTGATTTGATGGAAGATGCGCAGATGAAGTTCAATATCGACGGGAAAGAGAAGCTGGTCTCGCTGTCATGCTGTGTGGCGGCGCCTTTGCCGGGTGATGACGTTAACGATCTGATTGACAATCTGTATGTAGATCTCGACAAACAGATCAAAGATGAGGGCTCCGTATTGGCTTATCAGGAAATGAGTCCGTTGGAACGTTTTATGAAGACTGACGGTAAGGATAAGGGCTAAAGAAGGCCGATACATGACTGAACAGGGAAATATGTTCGAAACATTTTTCGATGACATGCACATCCCGCGCTTCGTCGTTCAAAAAGTGAATGACAAGAAGAAGGGCGGGCAATACGTCGTCGTGGCTGCTAACAGGCTCGTGCTCGGGTATTTTGACCTCAGCAAGGATCAGGTTGTAGGCCGCGCCATCGGCGAATTCATGGATAACGAGAACACCCTGCATTTTGAACAGTCTTTCGAAGTATGCATGTCCAAAGACCGTTCTGTAACCATTTCCGCGCTTCCTGGTGTACCCGGCAAAGTGCGTGTTTACGGTTTCTATATCAGCCCGATCAAAGACGAGAACGGCGAAACACAATATCTGGATGTGATCGGACAACTGGATGTTGCCGACCAGTCCATCGTCCAACGTGAACGTGATGACGCGATCCTGCTTCTGACTTCGATCTTTGAGGTGAGTGAGGTCGGTATTGTGGTGACAGACTTCAACGGTCGGATTGTCCGCGTGAATGACAGCTTTATCCGTACGTTCGGCTGGTCGCGCGACGAATTGATCAATGCCGAATTCATTGGGTTAACAACTCCTGACGAGCGCGAGTTGGCAAAACGCAACCACGAGGAATTTATCCGCTCGGGAATACGCTCTTCGGGTGAAATGAAGCTGATCCGCAAAGACGGAAGCGTGGCTAATGCCCTGTTTACAACGGCAACGCTGGAGCTGAGCCAGAAGCGGCGCTTTCAGGTTACCACGATCATGGACATCACATTGCGGAAACAAATGGAGCAATCCTTGCGTATGGCCAAGGATCAGGCCGATGCCGCCAACCGTGCGAAATCCGTGTTCCTTGCCAATATGAGCCACGAACTCAGAACGCCAATGAACGCGATTATCGGCTTCTCCGAAATGATGATCAAGGAAACGTTCGGCCCGCTCGGACATGCCAAATATCTGGAATACCTCAACGATGTTCACAGCAGCGCTCAGCATTTGCTGGAAATCATCAACGAAGTGCTCGATATGTCCAAAATCGAGGCCGGCCGCATCGAGATGGATGAAGGCGAGGTCGAATTGCCGGAATTGATCGCGTCCGTAATGCGAATGATGGGCTCCCGTGCATTCGGCAGCGATGTGTCGCTTAAGTCCGATATCTCCGACGCTTTACCGAACTTGCAAGGTGACGGTCGCTTGATCAGGCAGGTTCTGATTAACCTCGTTACAAATGCCGTTAAGTTCTCCAGAAGCGGAGATACGGTACAAGTATCCGCATATGTGCTGGATGACGGGCGTTTGCAGATCAAAGTGATGGATGAAGGCGTCGGTATTCCTAAAGATAAAATCCAGCAAGCCATGGAGCCGTTCGGGCAGGTCACGGACCGCGCCGAAAACTCTCTTTATCAGGGAACGGGCCTCGGCCTGCCGCTGGCGAAGGCGATGGTTGATTTACATGATGGAAGCCTTCGCCTTGAATCTGAAATACAGAAGGGGACAACTGTATTCGTCAACTTCCCTTCATATCGTATCATTCCGCGCAAAGCGGCCGCACAAAACGAAACCATTTCTGCTGAGTTACACTGAGAGCTTGCCCTATGGGAACGAAAAGCGTATTTTATGCCACCACCAACATACATAAGAGGTTGCTATGTCTGATTTAGAACACAAATGCACCGCCGCGGGTTTAAAAATGACGGAACAACGCCGTGTAATTTTACAGGTGTTGGATACATCCGAAGATCATCCTTCAGTTGAAGATGTATATGAGCGCGCGAAAGGCATCGACTCATCAATCAGCATTGCTACTGTATACAGAACCCTGAACCTGCTCGACGAACTTGATTTGGTCATTCGTCATGAATTTCAGGAAGGGTATTCCCGCTACGAAGTAAACTGGGACCACCACCACCACCTCGTTGATCTTGAAACGGGTGAAGTGATCGAATTCCAGAACGAAGAACTGGAAGAAATTAAAGTTAAAATTGCCCGCGAACTCGGATATGAACTGGTTGACCACCGTCTCGAGTTGTACGGCAAGAAAATCAAAAAATCTTAGCGTAAATAGTGAACACACATGTCTTGTAATCTGCCTACCGAAACAAATGTTCGGCAACCATCTGACTGCCGCTGCTACGGCGCAGTTATGCGTACGTACAAAGCGATGAGCGACGAACCGCATTATGTTGCTTTGCAGGCGGCACAGCGCGTGTATCGGCACCACCATCCCGAAGATTCTCCTGATCATGCCAACCTTACCGTTGAGCGCTGGATTGCAGAAGAACACGTCCACTAATCCTTATGTCTGATGCCCGCCTTCCTACTGGGCTATATGTAGATGCCCATCTCGCAACATTAACGCGGGACGCGGTGCCGTTTTACTTCATACAAAAAGGCAACCACTCCTCCGGCTTGTTACTTGTAAAAATAAACGGCCTTAAGGGACAGGTCCGCCTGATTACGCAGCAACGGGACTTCATGGAAGACAAACTTGTCTGGGCTCCGGCCCTGGAAGAAGAGATGGTCGAGGAGCAGGCAGCAGACCAATATATTGAAAAAGCGGTCATGCGTGACCCCGATTTATGGGTGCTGGAGATTGAAGACGAGAACTTTACGAATCCGTTCGAAGAGTAAATATAGTTTTATACATGTTGATCAAAGCCTCATAAAACCGCTATAACCCAGCCCATGTTAAAGGACATCGTAGAAAAGCGGCGGACATTCGCCATCATTTCGCATCCCGACGCGGGTAAAACAACCCTGACGGAAAAGTTGCTGCTTTTCGGGGGCGCGATCGAGGCTGCCGGTGCTGTTAAAGCCAAAGGTGAGCGCCGCCGTGCGCGTTCTGACTGGATGAAGGTGGAGCAAGAGCGCGGGATTTCCGTAGCATCATCCGTGATGACATTTTACAACAATGGCATTACCTACAACCTTCTCGACACGCCGGGTCACGAGGACTTCTCCGAAGATACTTACCGTGTTTTAACGGCTGTTGATTCCGCGATTATGGTTCTCGACAGCGCCAAAGGTATCGAGGCGCAGACCAAAAAACTGTTCGAGGTTTGCCGTCTGCGCGATATGCCGATTATTACGTTTATCAACAAGCTTGACCGTGACGGACAAGACCCGTTTGACCTGCTTGATGAAATTGAACAAAGCCTTGCCCTCGATGTGACCCCGGCCAGTTGGCCTATCGGTATGGGGCGCGACTTTAAGGGGTGCTATGACCTCATGAATGACCAGCTTGTGCTCTTTGGCCGTTCGAAAGGCGAAAAGCTGGAAGAGGGCATTCAGGTCGACGGCCTTGATGATCCTAAACTTTCCGAATTCCTGACTGAAACCGAGCTGGAGAAACTGCGCGAAGATGTCGAAATGGTGCGCGGTCTTTGCCCTGCATTTGATGAAAAGGCATTCCTCGAAGGCACAATGACACCCGTGTTCTTCGGGTCTGCCGTGAACAACTTCGGTGTGCGTGAAATGCTGCACGGGATTGGTAAATATGCACCGCACCCGCGCGCGCAACAGACTGAAAGCCGTTTGATCGACCCGACGGAAAACAAAGTCACAGCCTTCGTTTTCAAGGTCCAAGCAAATATGGACCCCAAACACCGCGACCGCATGGCGTTTGCGCGTATCTGTTCGGGTAAATTCAAGCGCGGTATGAAGCTCAAGCATGTAAGGCTTGGTAAGACGCAGGTGATTCATTCGCCTCAGCTGTTCCTCGCACAGGATCGCGAAATGGCAGAAGAAGCCTACCCCGGCGACATCATCGGCTTGCCAAACTATGGCGGATTACGGATCGGCGACGCGTTGACGGAAGGTGATGATTTGGTCTTTACCGATATCCCGAGCTTCGCACCTGAATTGATGCAACGTGCACGGCCCGAAGACCCGCTAAAAGCCAAGCACCTTGGTAAGGCGTTAGAGCAACTGGCCGAGGAGGGCGCGGCCCGTGTTTTCAAGCCGGTTATGCAGGCTGACTTCATTGTCGGGGTTGTTGGCTCGTTGCAGTTCGATGTCTTGCGCGACCGCATTCGCAGTGAATACGAAATTCCCGTAAAGTTCGAACAGACCGAGCTGTATACAGCGCGTTGGGTTTCAGGGGATCCGCAAAAGCTGAAGAAATTTACAGACAGCAATCAAAGCGCAATCGCCAATGACCATGATGGTGATCCGGTATTTCTTGCCCGAAATGCATGGCATCTGGACGATGCGCAGGAAAAACACCCCGACATTACATTCAAAGCAACGAAGTAAGCCTACGGCTCTTCGATGCTGACTTCGGGTAAGCCGTTTTCATCGATAATTGTTTCTTCGATTTCTTCTTCGACCGGAGTTTCTTCTACTGCTGATTCCTCTTCGGTCACGGCGTCTTCGGTCGTTTCGGCATCTGTCGTGCTTTCTGCGTTTTCCTTGGCCCGTTTATCTTGCATGTTATAGCGCTTATAGGCCGTTTCGTTGCTCAACACGCTGAAAATGTTCGAGTATTGGTCGGTCCATGCTCTTACGCCATCACGCTTGAAGCCCTCGGTCCAATGCTGTTCCTTGAGGGTTTCAATCAGCTCTTCGTTGTAACTCATTGTAAACCAGTGCGCGGGGTAGAAGTGGATATCACTGCCTTCAAGCGTTCCGCCGTCTGAAATATGCGCCACGGCGGATATGCCGATCTCTTCGGCAATGAGCGTTACAACGGGTTCAAGGTCGATGTAGTTGTTGGAGATGTTGAAGGTCACCGCGCCGTCATCTTTCAGCTTACTGATATAAAGCTCGATAGCCTCTTTGGTCATGATGTGAACGGGAATGTTATCCGAACTGAACGCATCCGCGACAATAATGTCGTAATGACCATCGGGCTTGTCCTCGATTTTAAGGCGACCATCACCAAGGATAATATCGTAAGGACTGCCGCAATCGCTCAGGAAGGTGAAGTATGCTTCGTTTTGCGCAATCTTCGCTACATCGGCATCAATCTCGTAAAAGTCGAAATGACGCCCTTCTTTGGAGAAACACGACGTCACGCCAATACCCAGACCTAGAATACCGACTTCCTGTTCGCGGTCTTTCTGGTTGTAGTATTCGAACATATCGTTAATCGGGCTTTCCGTACTGTAATAGGACAGCGGCGTAAGCTTGTGCTCTTCTTCCAGAGCCTGTGAGCCGTGGTTGGTCGTGCCGTGCATCAAAATACGTTCTTTGTTGTTGGTGTTGACCACCTTGATAACGCCGAAGAAATTACGGTCGCGGTGCATGACACCGGTAAAGGCATGCTGTCCCCATTCAAATCCGAGAGGGAACAATGAGAGCAGGTAAACCATGCTGATACCGAATAACCAACGGTCTTTATAAAGGAAGAATAGAGGTAGGATCAGAACGAGAGCACACAGCTTAACCAGCGTGTCGCTCGGAATAGCAAAAGCAAACAGGCCGACAATCAAAACCGTAATCAGGTAGAAACTCTTTTGATGGAAAAACGTATCTACGCCTGAAGCATCAAACTCGGCTTTTAATGTCGCGATAGAAGCTTTGAGGGTCTGGCTCGGGTCATTGCTGAACCTGACAAAGACGCACAACATAAGCACAAACACATATTCAACCGGAAGAATGAGCATTTGCGGGGCTATGATGGCATTGAAGAAGCCACCCAACGCACCGCCGATAGACATGATCAGGTAAAATTCGGTCAGGCGCTCGGCGGCCGGGCGTGCATTTGCCAATGCGGTGTGACAAAGCATGGCCGCGACAAAAAATAGCACAAGGTGAAGCCCGATCAGCAGAAACGGATTCACGACACCGAAGAACGTGCCGAGTATTTGCCCGATCAGCATAATCATCATCACACCGGAGGCTGTATTCAAAAAGTTTTCCGAAAAGAACGGTTTACGGGCAAACACCAGAATGAAGGTTCCGACATAAATGGCGAGTGGCAAAATCCACAACAATGGCACTGATGCAATGTCGGTAGTGATGAAGGTTGTCACCCCGAGCATGAGCGAGGAGGGCAGGAAGGCCAGAACCAGCCATCTCAGGCGCAAAGCCCATGTGACGTCCGTGGTCTTTGTATCCTCTGCCTGCGTCTTTACGGCGTGCTCAGGCGGCTTTTTTCCACCGTGCTTCCACAGCAGTACTGTGGACAGAACCATGAATGCGATTAAGGCGATGTAGCCGAACATCCATGAATCGAACTGGAAGTTGAGTGTCATCAACGGCTCGACAATAAATGGGTAGGCTAAAAGCCCGGTCATGGAGCCGAGGTTGCTGGCTCCGTACAGGAAATACGGGTTATCGGCATCAGGGTGGTCGGTCCGTGAAAACCAGCGCTGTATCATCGGCGCCGAGCCAGACAGAACAAAGAACGGGCCGCCGACAGTCATGGCCATCAATGAGAGTTGCCAGAGCGTAGGGTCCCGATCAACAGGCGGTGCCCAGCCTTCCGGTATTCCAAAAGGCAACACAACAAGGAAGACAGCGAGTAAGATAATATGAAGGATCGCCTGTACGCGGGGGCTTAAGATACGGCTTGTCCCGTGCGCATATGCATACCCGCCGAGCAGGCAGACCTGAAAGAACAGCATGGCGGTGTTCCACACCTGCGGCGTTCCGCCGAGAAGAGGCAGAATCATCTTCGAGAACATAGGCTGGATGGAAAACAATAACGTCGCGCTGATCAGAAGCGTAACAGCATATATGGGAATGTATAATCGTATCATGGGTTTGAGTTTAACGATTCTAATGCAAAGTTCGGAAGGGATTTTAACCGATTAGGCGAGTTTTCCCTGATTTTAACCGCATTTATCTTGAATTTCCGCGCCTCAGATGCCATATAAGTCTCGAAAATAAAGGGTTACAAAAAATAATATGAGTGTCTCAGAAGAAACCATCCGTACCGTCAGCGACATGGCCGGCAAATATGAAGCCGGGTTTGTCACCGATATCGAAAGCGATAAGGCGCCTAAAGGCCTGTCCGAAGATATCGTGCGTTTTATTTCGGCCAAGAAGAAAGAGCCGGAATGGATGCTGGAATGGCGTCTGAAGGCATACCGCAGATGGTTGGAAATGCCTGAACCGAAATGGTCGAAGGTGGATTTCCCCGAGATTGATTATCAGGACGCCTATTACTATTCCGCACCGAAAGGCGCAGGCGACGGCCCCAAAACTTTGGCCGATGTTGATCCAAAGCTTTTGGAAACATATGAGAAGCTCGGCATTCCCGTGCGTGAGCAGGAAATTCTGGCTGGCGTACAGGAACGCGCCCCCGTCGCCGTAGATATGGTGTTCGACTCCGTGTCCGTGGCCACGACCTTTAAGGAAAAGCTGAAAGAGGCAGGCGTTATCTTCTGCTCTATCTCCGAAGCGATTCAGGACCATCCAGAGCTTGTGAAAAAATATATCGGGTCTGTTGTTCCGCCGGCTGATAACAAGCACGCATGCCTGAACAGCGCCGTGTTTACGGACGGAAGCTTCGTATATATTCCTGAGGGCGTACGCTGCCCGATGGAGCTGTCCACGTATTTCCGCATTAACGAACTGAACACAGGCCAGTTCGAGCGCACACTTATTATCGCCGACAAAGGTTCGTACGTATCTTACCTCGAAGGCTGTACTGCGCCGATGCGCGATGAAAACCAACTTCACGCTGCTGTCGTTGAACTGGTCGCGCTTGATGATGCAGAGATCAAATACTCGACCGTGCAAAACTGGTATCCCGGTGACTTCGAAACAGGTCAGGGCGGTATCTATAACTTCGTGACCAAGCGTGGCCTGTGCGAAGGGCGCAACTCCAAGATCAGCTGGACGCAGGTCGAGACTGGCTCCGCCATCACATGGAAGTACCCGTCATGCATCCTTAAAGGTGATAATTCCCAAGGTGAGTTTTATTCTGTTGCCATTACCAACGGTAAGCAGCAGGCCGATACAGGCACGAAGATGATCCACATGGGTAAGAATACGAAAAGCCGCATTATCTCGAAGGGGATCAGCGCGGGACACTCTGACAACACTTATCGCGGTATGGTTAAGATCCTGCCGAAAGCGGAAGGCGCGCGGAACTTCACGGTCTGTGACTCTCTGCTCATCGGAGATCAGTGTGGCGCACACACAGTGCCGTACATCGAAAGCCGCAATAAATCCGCCAACCTCGAGCACGAGGCCACAACCTCCAAAATCGGTGAAGACCAGCTCTTTTACTGCATGCAGCGCGGCTTAAGTGAAGAAGAAGCGATCGCCCTCATCGTCAACGGTTTTGCACGTGAAGTGATGCAGAAACTCCCGATGGAATTCGCCGTTGAAGCTCAAAAGCTGGTTGGAATTTCTCTCGAAGGTAGCGTCGGCTAAGCTGCTTCAGCCGCTTTTTTAGGCGGCCACAAGAAGAAGCGGTCTTCCTTTGCCCACCAACTCAGGTTCTTTCCCCATTGTCTCCACCCGACAAACTTGCCTTTAAAGGTCGTCGCGGCCAGATAGAATTCGATCACCAGCAGGTTGAATTGCCAACTCACCATACTCTGCATGACTTTGATGGAAACCTTATCCATGAAGCCGTAAATCCCGATCAAATGATATGTCAGGTTTACGTGAACGAAGGCAAAGCTCATGGCATAGCTGCGCATCATCCATCGCCTGTGCGTGACAAAATTTTTGTTTCGTGCCGCCATAAAGCCGAGCCACGTCACGCAAAACCACACAACGGCCATAACCGTAAAGCCGGTTTGCGGCA
Organism: Alphaproteobacteria bacterium; assembly: GCA_016764775.1. Classification (GTDB taxonomy): domain Bacteria; phylum Pseudomonadota; class Alphaproteobacteria; order Micavibrionales; family Micavibrionaceae; genus TMED27. The sequence continues at coordinate 8,959 of JAESRE010000028.1, read as the reverse complement.
GAATATGGTTCTTGCTCATAGCCAAAGGTATGACCGTAACGGCGCTGTAAAACACGCCATAAACATAATAGGTGCCGATTTTGCGGTGGAGCCTCGGGTTATTTTGAACGAGGCCTCTATAAAACAGAAACGGGCCGAACACGATACATGGCACTGCCGCTGCAATGTGAGTGACCAGCAGCAGGTCGTTGATCCGCCACATTCCACCCAGAAAAGGAGAGGCAATAGGGGGGAGGCCATCAAAAAATCGCGTGACGACGATGAATACAATGTGAAACGGCACCATAATCACGAACAGCGTCGCAATCACCAAAGCGATCAGCACAAACGGGATTGAGCGAAATTTCTCAATCTTGCTTACTTTTGAAACAGGCTGCGATGGTTTTTCAGATGATGCCCCCATGCCCGCATTGTACATGACCGTCTTTTTGAGTGGTATTCTTTTAATCGGCTTCGGGCAAAATCCAATCACGCTTGTCCCGCAAGGGGAGCGGGTGTACATTTTGATCAGTGATTAAAACTGCGTGCGTAAGTGGTTATGGCTAGACGGCCTTTCCGGTGTAGCGCTAGGCATAGCCTTATTCGTACTTTAGAAAGGAGGCCCTATGCCTTTTATTAACCAAGACCCGATTTTAATCCTCTTTGGCCTGTTCTGTATTGTTATTGGTGCATCGGTTTTGCTCCGTCCTTCCGAATGGAAAGAGTTTCTCTCCGTTTACAGGCTCGGCAGCCCTGTCGCGATGTTGATTACAGGCTGTCTCGACGTGGTTTTCGGCCTCATGATCGTTCTGTTCTTCAGCAGCTGGGCTACACCCGCACACGGGTTACTGACAGTTGTCGGATATATGGCCTTGATTGAAGGGGCGATATTTCTATTTTTCCCGAACATGATGCAGAAATTTGTGAGCAGTGCCTTTTATGAGGGTTTCTTCAAATTCGGCGGTCCGCTTAGCATTTTGATCGGTTTACTGTTTCTTTTTCTGTAAAGAGTGTTTAAAAGGACACCTATGATTACGATTAAAGACTTACATGCACATGTCGACACAGACGACGGCGACGTTGAAATCCTCAAAGGCATCTCTCTCGAGATTCCGGAAGGCGAAGTTCATGCGATTATGGGCCCGAACGGCAGCGGTAAATCCACCCTGTCTTATGTTCTGGCCGGACGCGAAGATTACGAGGTTACCGACGGTTCTATAGAACTGAACGGCGAAGACCTTTTGGAGCTTGAACCTGAAGAGCGCGCCGCCGCAGGACTGTTTCTCGCATTCCAGTACCCTGTGGAAATCCCCGGGGTGAATATGAGCACATTCCTGAAAACGTCCCTCAATTCAATCCGTAAGCAACGCGGTGAAGAAGAGCTGGATGCGCTTGCACTCCTGAAACTGATGAAAACCAAATGCGCGGAACTCGGCATTTCCGATGAAATGATGAAACGTGCGGTCAATGTTGGTTTCTCGGGCGGGGAGAAGAAACGTAACGAAGTGCTTCAAATGGCGATGCTGGAACCTAAATTTGCGGTTCTGGACGAAACGGACAGTGGTCTGGACATTGACGCGCTGAAAATCGTTGCCGATGGTGTGAACTCCATGCGCAGCAAAGATCGTTCGTTCCTTGTTATTACGCACTACCAACGCTTGCTGGATTACATCAAGCCCGATGTCGTCCATGTCATGGCGAAAGGGAAGATCGTGAAAACAGGAGGCCCCGAACTGGCACTTGAGCTGGAAGAAAAGGGGTATTCAGAATTTCTGGAGGACGCAGCATGAGGATTCTTCTGACGGCTGCATTCCTCGTTTTTCTTCCGCAAGCTGCACAGGCCAGCTTCTTTGTGAACTGTGATGCGACAGGCACGTTGAGCGAAACAGAGACCGAAGGCACATATATCTTCAAGCCTGAGGACAGTACCGTGACCGGCGGCCATATCGGTAAAGGGGAACCCTGCATGACCGATAAAATCGGCAAGGAACTTAAAATCAAGATAGAAGGTCCGGTCGAAACCGGCGAAAATGTTACGTTGAAATACAGATATTATAATGCCATGGGTGAAAACGGCGTCGTCGAAGGCGAGACGTGGGGCATTAAGGAATAATCATGAAAGCGCTCAGTATCGATAATCTCCCGACCCCCAAGGTCGAGGAATGGAAATACACAAATCTTGGCCGTGCTTTGCCGGCCAATCTGGGTGTGGCCGAGCAACCGGAAGAGATTGTTATCCACAAAAACCGTGGAGAAGTCTGTGAACAACCCGAGGAAATCGTGTTGAAAGCTGTGGATGGTCAACACACACAGCCACGTTTGAAAATCACTCTGGAAGAGGGCGCGCAGCTAACTCTGATTGAACGCCACGAAGGCGAGGGCGCATACTGGAAAAACATGGTGACCGAAATTGAAGTCGGTCCGAATGCGAATTTACAGCATGTTCGTCTGCAAAATGACGATAAAGATGCTGTTCAAACCGATCTGGTGCACATAAAAACGGATAAAGATGCCGTTTACAACGGTTTCACGCTCAATATGGGCGGCAAACTGACCAGACATGAAATTCACGCTGAAATCGCAGGGGAAAACGCCGAAGTCTCCTTCAACGGCATTAATATGCTCGGTGGAGAGCAGCACGGCGACACAACGATCCTGATCGAACATCAGGCACCACACTGCCAATCCAACCAGTTCTACCGCACATTGCTTGATGATACGGCACATGGCGTGTTTCAGGGTAAAGTCCACGTACATCAGGCGGCGCAGAAAACCGACGGTTATCAGCTTTCCAATGCATTATTGCTCTCACCTGACGCGGAAATGGACACCAAGCCGGAACTGGAAATCTACGCCGATGATGTTAAGTGTTCTCATGGGGCAACAACCGGGCAACTGGACGAAGACCCGCTCTTTTACCTGCGGCAGCGCGGTTTGAGCGAGAAACAGGCCCGTATGCTGCTTATTCAGGCTTTCGCCGATGAAGTGATCGAGAAAGTCGAAAATGAAACTCTGCGCGAAGAAATTCTGGAGGCAACACATACATGGTTGCAAACAGCACTATCATAGGGGATGAAAACCCGACCATGGCCGATTTCGACCAAATACGCACAAATTTCCCTGTTTTAGCGACGGAAATGAACGGAAAGCCTTTGGCGTTTCTGGACAGTGCCGCTAGTGCGCAAAAGCCCCAAGCCGTTATTAATGCGATGAATGACGTGCTGACAAGCGGGTATTCCAATATCCACCGCGGGTTATACAGCATTTCGCAGCAGTTAACCGCCGATTTTGAAGACGTACGCCGTAAAGTTGCGGGCTTTATCAATGCTTCAAGCGACAAAGAGATCGTTTTTACGAGGAATTCTACGGAAAGCATTAATCTCGTTGCACAATCCTGGGCTCGTGCACATCTGGAGGAGGGCGACGAAGTCATTCTTACAGAGATGGAGCATCACGCGAATATCGTTCCGTGGCAAATCCTCGAGCGCCAAATCGGCATTCAGATCAACGTAGTACCTGTCTTCGATGATGGTTCTCTGGATATGGAGAGTTTCGAAACGCTGCTTAGCGAAAAAACAAAGCTGGTGTCTGTCGTTCATATCTCCAACGCCACAGGTATCGTCAATCCTGTCAATAAAATCATAGAGATAGCGAGAGATTTTAATCCTAAAATTAAAGTCCTGATTGACGGTTCTCAAGGAGTCGTACACGGAAAAGTCGACGTACAGGCACTGGATTGCGACTTCTACGTCTTTACGGGGCATAAGCTTTACGGCCCTTCGGGTATTGGTGTCCTGTACGGAAAATACGACATACTGGATAGTATGCCGCCATATCAGGGCGGTGGCGACATGATCGAAAAGGTTAGCTTTGACGGCACAACCTTCAAGGAACCGCCATACCGCTTCGAGGCCGGAACACCTGCGATTGTCGAGGTCATCGGCCTCGGTGCAGCGATCGATTACGTCAGTGCGATCGGTTTTGATGCGTTGGAAAAACGCGAAAACGCCCTCAGAGACTACGGCCATGAACGTCTGAAAGAGATTGAAGGCCTCAAGCTGTATGGCACAACGCGGGATAAAATCGGTATCTTCAGCTTCACGCTCGAAGACATCCACACCAGCGATGCAGGCATGATACTGGACCAATGCGGTGTGGCTGTACGCTCGGGCCACCATTGCTGTATGCCTTTAATGCACCGTTATGGTATAGAAGGCACAATCCGCGCCTCGCTTGGCTTGTATTCGAATGAGGACGATATAAATCAATTAATAGACGGTCTAAAGAAAGTAAAAGAGTTATTCGGATGACGGAAGACGCTGCACCAAAACAGGAAAGCCATAAAACGGATAAAGAACCGTGCAAGCATGTCTATGACGAGCTTGCCGAGCCGCAGAATATAGAAATTAACCGCGAGCACCCTCTGTGTGCGCCGTCACTAGCGGCCTTGCGCGAGATTTACGACCCTGAAATTCCCGTCAATGTGTACGAGCTGGGTCTGATTTACGGTGTTTATTTCGAAGACGATAACGACAAGAATGTCACGGACATCGCGATTAAAATGACACTGACATCCCCCGGATGCCCTGTGGCACAGGAAATGCCGGGCTGGATCCAGGGGGCCATCCTGCCGCTTGACGGGGTAGGTGAAGTTGATGTCGAGATTATCTGGGACCCGCCATGGACACCGGCGATGATGTCCGAAACCGCGAAAATGCAATTGAATATGTTTGTTTGAACCATGTTGAACATCAAAATTACAGACGAAGCAGCCAAACAGATCGAAGCCTTGAAAGCCAAAGCGCCCGAAGGTTCCGAAGGAATCCGCCTGACCGTGAAGGCGACGGGCTGTTCGGGGAATTCATACAAGATGGAATACGCCGACAAAGGCGTTGAAGGGGATGATCTGGTTGAGGATAACGGCACGAAGATTTATATCCCGAAACTGTATTCATGGATGTTGATCGGCTCGACGATCGATTACATCACCGATGAACTGGGCAATGCCCGTTTCGATTTCCAAAATCCGAATGAAGTCAGTCGCTGCGGATGCGGCGAGAGCTTTCAGGTCCAACCAAAAAAAGAAGAAGCTTAGCCGCCGCTGCTGCCTTGGCCCATTGTGGCCAGAGAACCGCCGCCCATTGATGCTTGGCGTGTTTCGCTGTCGCCTGCATTTTGCGGGCCGCCGACATAACGGCTTTGACCGGGCTGATAGATAGGGCGGAAACGTTGGCGTAATGCCGCGCTCACAGGGGCAACAGAGGCCAGACGTACAAAGCCGTCACTGACCGAACCGTAATCCTGAGTCGGGGGCACATTGAAAAAACATGCAGAAGCGCTGCCGCCGCCGGAGCTAAGCGTTGTCGCTTTATCGCTTGTCGCAAAATAAGGTATCGTCATTCTTCAGCAACCTTTACGTGCATAAACTTGGCCATTAATCCGGCCAGTTTTTCCTCGGATATATTGTTTTTATATCCACCATAGAATTCTTCGAAGCCGGCTTTTTTGAATCGACGCAAAATCTCTTCGTCACCTGCTTCGTTCAATTCATCTACAATTATACAGATTTTAAGTAAAATATCCAAGTTTAACGCGACATTGCGCTCCAGAACTTCATTAATGTCTTCAAAGGGATCAGGTCGTTTTTCGTCCATTAAATGGTGTTCCATTTGGCGTAAAACACCCGCCAACCCGATCACTTGATACGGGCTTTGAAATTCCAGATGTTCCGGCGCGACAATAAAGCCTTTGGCGGCACTCGGGGCGAAAGCATTCGATCCTACACCTGAAACGACCTTAATTTCCCCGCCATAGCTCTTAACCGTGTCCCAAAGGCGCTTTCCCTCGGCTGATTGGCACAAAACAGCTGAATTCTGGGCCAGAAGCTCGTCTTCATGCGGGTGATCGTAATCCAGCGGATTATGGTCTGTTTTACCGTCCATGAGCGGAATATTTATAGGCTCCAAGATACTGATTTCACCTGTTTTTTTGACTTGTACGTGTCCTTCAACAGTGTCGCCGTTATAGATCACGGGCATAGTGATATAGAAGCATTCGTCTTCTTCGCTCTCATGTACCTCTTGTTTAGCGTGGTATTTGAGCGTTTTGAAATGATGTCCCATCGAACTGGCACCCGAATAGGGGCTTTTCGACGGGTCGGCGATGAATTTGACTTTGCGGTACGGGTAAAAGGTCACATCGCTGTGAAACTGTACGTAATCCATGACATTGCGGATCGTCAGACGAAAGCTACCTTTATTGATCAGCAGTTCCAGCGGGTGTTCGGACCCGTCCAGAAAATAGTGATTTTCGCCGTTACTGATATATTCCAGCGTGAAATTGGGAATCATGGTCTTGTTACACAGCAAATAATGCTCGTAACCGTCGAAAAAACGTAAATTTCGCGACCACAGTTCGTATGCAGGGCCTTCAAAAAGCTCTTTAAAGCCTTCATCAGTGACATCTTCCATGAATTTTTTGGTCTCGTACGTACCTAATTCATGCCAGTCATATTCATTTTCGGGTTGTTCTTGCATGATTTACGCCACGCACCAAGGTTAGAGAAGAATGCCTATGCATCCTCTAATAACTGTACTGCCTCGGTTTTGGCTTTCAAAGCACTTTCTATGACATGCTCATCGGCACCCTGTTCATAAGGTAATGTGCTCAAGGCCCGTTTCCATGCTTTTGCCCCGTGCTGGTTATGATACAGGCCCAAGATATGGCGGGTGATGGACTTTACGGGGGTGTCGTGCTCTTCGGTCTGTTTACGGGCATACGCCATCATCTTGAGCGCAATGTCGTCACGTTCCGGCAAAGGGGCCGTGCCGAATAAGGATTCGTCCATTTGGGCGAGGAAATAAGGATTGCTGTAGGCTTCACGCCCAATCATCACGCCGTCACACTTTGTGAGTTGGTCCTGCGCCATGTCCACATCGGTTATGCCGCCATTCACAATGATTTCCAGAGTAGGGTGCTTGTCCTTGATGGCTTTCACACGATCATAATCAAGCGGAGGCACTTCACGGTTCTGTTTGGGGGAAAGGCCCTGTAGCCATGCCTTACGGGCGTGGATGATAAAGGTTTTACACCCTTTATCCGCAATTCGTTCCACAAACGTATCCAGAAACTCGAACGAATCCTGTTCGTCTATCCCGATACGGCATTTGACCGTAACGGGAATATCCACATTCTTGATCATGGCGGATACGCAATCCGCGACATGGTCGGGTTCTTTCATCAAGCATGCGCCGAACCGTCCGCTTTGAACGCGGTCGGAAGGGCAGCCACAGTTCAGGTTGATCTCGTCATAACCGTACGTTTGTCCCATCTCGGCACATTTCGCCAGATCATCGGCATCTGAACCGCCAAGCTGGAGCGCTACGGGGTGTTCGGTTTCATCAAAACGTAAAAATCGCTCCGCATCACCGTGAATCAACGCGCCTGTTGTGACCATTTCGGTGTAAAGGCGCGCATTGGGCGAGATCAGACGGTGAAAATAACGGCAATGCCGGTCCGTCCAGTCCATCATCGGGGCCACAGAAAATATGTGTTTATTAGCGGATGCTTGATTCATGGCGGGTTTTTAGCATAATTGCTTCGATATGGTCCAAAAAATTGTCTCCATAACAGCCGTTTTATTGATTTTCTGCGCTTTTTCCTCTGTGTCGGCGCAGGAAGCGGCAAAATCTACGCCCGATGCTTTCCGTTCAACCGAATATCCACTGCCCAGATTTGTCTCTTTAAGCTCGGATGAAGCCTATGTTCGCAGCGGACCAGGGCGAAAATATCCGATTTTGTGGGTCTATAAACAGCGTTCGATCCCTGTCGAAATCATTCTGGAGTACGATGTTTGGAGAAAAATCCACGATTTTGACGGACAAAAAGGATGGGTCCACAAGTCTCTGCTAAGCGGCAGACGTACAGGATTCATTCAAAATGACGGCCTCGTCAGTCTTTACAAAAAACCGAGAAAAGACAGTCGCGTAACGGCATATCTTGAACCAAAACTTCTGGTTTCGATCAGCGCATGCGAAGGCGGGTGGTGCGAAGTCGACGCGAAGGAGTATTCGGGCTGGCTTGAACAAAGTATGATTTGGGGTGTTTACGAAGGCGAAAATTTTAACTAACCTTGTAATTGCAGTTGATTCTGCGTCCTCTCTACGGTCTTTCCACAGGCTTATCCACAAACCCAATTCTTCTCGGCCTTAACCCCAAGGCACCAGATATTATGTTCGCACTTACCAATAAACCCGATATGGGTGCACGGCTTTATTCAGGTCTGATCCGACTGGCTTCAGATAAAGAGCGCGGCACCGATTGCATGAAGCTTATCCAGCATCTCGCAGGTGTTCTGGTTGAAACCTATTTGGTGTTCGACGAGCCGGATCAGGCTATGCAAGCAAGCTTGCAACAGCTTTGCCGTGAAATGAACTGCAAGCCTGTTGAGGATGTGTTGCTGCCGACGGCTTTACCGCCTGCGCATATTATCGACCATGAAACAGAGCGTGGCCGCATGGCCGCCCGTATATTCTTCGAGGAATGGCTCGATTGCGAATTCGAATTTCACAACCTCATGCTCATGCTGATTCAGAATATCCTGATCAGTTGGGAAGAGGACGGACAGGCCCGCGAGGAAACTCTGCGCCTGTTGATTGAATGTACACAGAAAGCCATGGGCTTTGAACTGGCCGCGCAGGAACTGTGCGATGTCGTTATTGACCGCAAAGTGGCGTTTGAAGGCTGGGGCCTTGGTGAGTGTATTGCTTCACTGAGCGCAGTTGCCGGACGTCGCCTTGCGCTTTCCCTTAATTCCGATGCCTGTATGATTTTCCGTGGCTGTGAACTGCCTGATAATCTCGACCATGTTGTTTATGTCATGACACAGGAAGCTGTGCGCCTTGGCGTGCCTGCGGGTACTGACTGGCGTTTCGGACTGGCCGCGAATGATGTCCCCGTAAACCCGCCGACCGATCTGGTC
>JAESRE010000027.1 GCA_016764775.1 Alphaproteobacteria bacterium | reverse complement strand
TTCCTGCCCCTCAAGAGCGTCAACAGGCACACGGGTCATTCCGCTATCGGTGCTGTTCGCGATACGACGCATTCTTTCGATGTTTTCCATTTCCCAAGTTGTAAAAAACAGGGAGTTATATGACTGCGGGTTAAAGAGCGGCTTAGACGCCTCAAATGTTTTTTGAACCTGTTGTTCGTTTTCCAACTCAGCAGCAACCTCTTCAGCAGAAGGCTGTTGCTCAACGACGCCCTCAGCGCTCTCCTGAGAAATAATTTCTACTTCCTCCTGTGCGAATACCGTAAGATTTACTCCGGCAGCTACAACCAGAATAACGCATGCAAAAATGAATATGCGTAAAGATGCCGTCATTACTGCCCCTCTCCCTCGAGAATCTGGTCTTCTGAAATCAACGTTTTCCAAACCATTTTTATATTGGCTTCAACCATAGTCGGATTTTGTCCACCGGCGATCGCCTTTAAAATTGTACCTGTGACCCGTGCCTTGCGCTCAATGTACACCTCTTCAATCTCGACGTGACCAGGAAAATAATGTTCGATAAGATGCAGATAATTATACACGTTGATATCGTCGACTGCCTGAAGCTGAACCTCCATCGGGCTGCTCAAGATTTTATGACCTGCTTTTTGAGCCTCTTGGTTATCTTCAATTCGACCAGGCTCCACACTCGCTGTCGCTCTTGTTACGCCGGATCGTTTTTGTATCGTGTTGAACACTAATTCTGCTTGTCTGCGGTTTTGTTCTTTCAAAAAACCATCAGCCGCCAACATTTCGAATTCAGCTTTCTGATCCTCAAGCTGTTCGAACTCTACCTGCATACGATCAATATCACTTCTAAGAGTACCCACTTCGCCGCGGACACCACGCATCTCGCGTTCTTTTTTCACGATCTCGGGAGCAAGATACATGTAAGCTGATGCAGCAAACAGGATATTAACAGCCACAAGAGCAGCGAGCACGATGACGCGTTTTATTCCCAATACACCTATCATTCTTCAAGCATCCCTGTGATTTTGATTTCTGCGACAAAGTCTTGTCGGGCGTTCTGCGTTTCAACGTCTTCCGCTTCAACAACGATGTCTGCTTGATAACTGAAGTCTTTCAACTGCTTCACAACCTCAACCTTGTTATTCGGCATCAAGCTTTCAATTCGGTTACGAAGCTGCGCAACTTCCTTGTTTCCTTTTTCCACATCAGCAGTAGACGGGTATGTCATCGTTAAGCGTGCTTCATATAGCGGCTTGGCTTTATCCTGTTGCACAACACCAAAAACGTTACCCACGACCGTTTCTTCAGCACGGCGCAGGTTCAGTTTATCTATCCTCAAATCTTTGCCTAAAGCCCTTCCGACTTCCTGGACGATATTGAGAACCTCAATCCTTTCCTTCTCGAACTCATCACGTACAGCCAGAGAACTCTGCACAAGCTTGGCATCAAAACCTACCTCAGCAAGCCTTTGAACTTCACGCTCATATTGCGCATCAAGTTGCGCCTTTTGACGTTTAAATGTATTGATTTCATCGACAGTGCTTGAAAGCTGACTATAGCTCGTCACGTTCTGATAACCTAAAAATGCAGCGCCACCGAACAACAATAATGCAGCACCCATGGCAATTTGCCTCGGCCTCGAAACCTCATCAACTTCCGCGGCCTTCATTGGCAGGATGAAACGGCCTTTACGCCCTATCCACGCCACATGCAGGGCATCGGCATAACGCATATCACTCTGCGCGCCGAGGGAAACCCCCAACATCTTGGCGGCTTCGTCGACAGTCATGATGTGAAGATCGCAATCAACATCGACCATTGAACGCAAGGCCTCACCCGGCGCTGGGTTTGCCATGATAAAGACATCCAGACCGTCATCAGGATCGTAACCAAAACGCGTCAGATAGCTCATCGTGGATTTGAACTCGTTATTGAGCTCTTGCGCCCATAGCTCAGGGTTGTCATCATTTTCAACCATCGGGCTCATTCGGGTTAGCGCCAACTCACCATTCTTGGTCAAAACCTGACGCAAGCTTCCGTTACGGTGCTGCCCGATAAATATGGACCATGTGTTTTTCTTTTTACCCTTTTTGCCAGACTTGAGAGAAAGGGCCTTAACCATGTCGGATGATTCGACGGGCAACAAACAGAAACCGGAAACCGAAGCGAGAGATTGCTTGGTTGCATTGACCGTCTGTGTAATTTGGTCGGTATTCGCGACGGCGGCAAAGATATACACATCAGCAGCAGGCTGGCTTTCCGTTTTCGGAATTTTCTCCTTAAGAGGATATGCTGCGCGAATACTGTAATTCGGGAAGGCCACATTCAGCTTACGCGCGACCATAGAAGATTTATCGACAAAGCTTACGCCCGTCTTAATAACGCGCTCCTTGCGGTAGTGTTGTTCAACCATGTCATTCACGATCAAAACAGGCTTTTTACCGCAATCACGCGCAATGATACGCGAAATCGTTTTTTCGAAGTTATCAGCACCCCATGGCACAGTTTCGACAAGCTTGGCGCCTTTGGCACTGATGGAGAAAATCGTTAAAAACTCGTCAGAGACAAGCAATACGGTTCTCGAAGGTGTTAAAAAAGAAAGGGCCATAATACTTTAGAAGTCCATAAAGTTACCGAGGTTCATATAAATCGGACCAAGACTACCTGCAGCGATCCAGGCAATCGTTAATCCCAGTATAGCAGTTAATGTCGGCTGAATCATCTCAATAAGGCCTTCAATTGCCTCATTAACGTCATGTGTGTAGAAATCCGACACCTGATCCAGCACTGGGGTGAGGTTACCGGACTCTTCACCGACCTTCACCATACGCACAACAAGACTTGGGAATTCTCCGCTTGCGTTAAATGATTCAGAAAGCGCACTACCGGCCTTAACATGCCCTTCTACCGACTCCATCGCATCCAACATCACAAGGTTTGTAACTGTCGAACGAGAGGCTTCGAGCGCACCAATAACGTCAATACCGCTAGCATACAGGGCACCGAAAGTTTGCGAATAGCGCGCAATAGAAATTTTACGGATGAGCGGCCCAATTACAGGGGACGCCAGCATCATAGCATCGTACTTATAAGCGAAGGCGTCGGAAGACTTTCTGAAAAACGCGATAACCGCGTAAACAATAGTCGGCACGATCAAAACAATCATGGAACCATAGACGGGCACCCCCAATAAGCTAAACTGCTCCTTCACAAAGAAATCGGATGTAGCAATAAGCGCGACGGTAAAGAACGGTAACTCAAGATCCAAAAACTTCAAAAAGCCCACAATTTGCGGCACAACGATACTCATCATAAAGGTGATGGTCAGCAGCACAACGCCTGTAACGATTATCGGGTAACGTGTCGCCTTCCTGATCTTGGCCTGAATAACGTCAACCCACTTCAAATACTTAATAAGCTGCAGATAAGAGGAAGTCAGGTCCCCCGTCTCCTCCCCTGCTTCAATCAAGGAAATATACAGCGGTTTGAATGTCTTCGGGTGCTTTTCCATCGCTTCGGAAAGTGACGACCCGTCCGAAACATCCCGGAAAATTTCCGACATGATATCACGCAATGTATCGTTTTCGGTCGAATCACGCACATCAGAAAGCGCATCCAGCAAAGGCACGCCTGCACTCTGCATCTGTTCCATTTGCACAAAAAGCTGAATAACATCGCGCAGCTTGACCTTTTGACGACCAAGCTGGAAAGATTTGACCTTACCCTCCCCTACGACGGCACAGTCAATCAGCTCCAAGTGCGCAGACTGAAGCTGTTTATACAAATCGACTTCGCTATTCGCAGCAATGTTCCCGCGAATAGGTCGACCTTTAGAGTTAATAGCTTTGTACTTATACCTAGGTATGGCTAAGAACCTCCGTTACACCCCACACAATGTCATGCTTGTCAGAATTGACTACCGCCGGATATCGACGACTTTGGCGAGCGCGTCAAGGGACGTGACTCCCTCTAGCACCTTTAGAATGCCATCGTCTTTCATGCTTTTGAAGCCTTTTTTCACGGCCAGCACTTTCAATTCAGCTTTATTTGCTCCACTGGCAAGCAATTCATCCAACTCTTCATCAAAGGTTAGAATCTCCACAACGGCTGTACGGCCTTTATATCCGCCGCCGCCACAGACATCACAACCACCCTCTCGGGCCTTGAATATTTGCGGAGGCTCATTCGGGTCTACACCCAAAACTTCGCACTCCTCTGCACTCGCAGTATATTCTTCCTTACATCCGCACAAGCGACGTGTCAGACGCTGAGCGAAGATCGCGATGATCGCACCCGCGACCATCCCCGGTTTCAAGCCGAGATCAAACAGACGCGGAATCGCACCGAAAGAGTCGTTCGTGTGCAGTGTTGTGTAAACCTGGTGACCGGTCATAGCAGCCTTCAGCGCCATACCAGCCGTTTCACCGTCACGAATCTCCCCGATAAAGATGATGTCCGGGTCTTGTCGCAGCAAGGCTTTAATACCGTCAGCGAACTCCAACACGCCTTCGCGCACGTGGGTTTGTCGGATCATCGGCAATGAGTATTCAACTGGATCTTCCAGTGTTTGAATGTTCACCTGTACATCGTTGATTTCATTCAACATGGAATACAGGGATGTCGTTTTACCGGAACCTGTAGGACCCGTAACAATAATGATACCCTCAGGTTTGGATTGTGATTTCTTAATCAGACCAAGGTTGTGCTCACTAAAGCCGAGCTTTTCCATCGGCATAATGGATTCACTCTGGTCCAGAACACGAAGCACGATGTTCTCGCCGTGTACTGTCGGCAAGGATGACACACGGAAGTCAGCCTCGCGGCCACCGATGTTCAGACCGAAACGGCCATCCTGCGGCATCAGCTTGTCGGCAATATTCATGCCGGACATAATTTTGATACGCTGGGAAATACCGGGCCAGTGCTGTTTGTGTAAAATCTGCGCTGTGTAAAGCACGCCGTCTTTTCTGTAACGCAGACGAATAAAGTTTTCTTCCGGTTCAAAGTGCAAGTCAGATACGCTGGTCTTTACCGCTTCAAACACCAGCGCATTCACCAAACGCACGATCGGGTGAGAAAACGCTTCATCTTCGCTCAAAGACGCAACGTCTTTTTGCTCTTTACCTTCCTCAAGTTCTTCCAGAATACCTTTAACAGAACTTGCATATCCATAAGCCGCATCGATCGCCTCGCTCAAAATCTTGGCGGTACAGACCATGGGGCTGATAGACATGCCTTTCGGCAAATGACGGCGCAAGGCGTCCATAGCGACAATGTCGTACGGGTCAGCCATTGCGACTTTAAGTTCATCGCCTTTAATGGATACAGGTAGTAATTGATGTTTGAGGGCCTGATCTTTCTCAATCAAAGCCAGCGCATCACCATCGAAAATTGTATTTTGCGGATCGAACAGTTCAAAACCGGAACTTTCAGCCAGAAACGCACTTAATGTCTCTTCGTCGATAAAGCCGAGATCGACCATGACCTCGCCCAGCATCTTGCCGGATATCTTTTTCTCCTGAAGCGCAACGTTCAGCTGATCGTTCGTGATAAGACCCATTTCGACCAGACGGTCACCAATACGGCCTTTTTTACGGATACTGCCGCCATCATCTTCGCCGCCACCTGCCGGGGCTTGCGTGATGTCGGTTGCATATGTTTTTAACTCGCGACCGTGACCTTGCTGTTGCTGCGGGTCCATTCTGGCCGGAACCTGACTGGCCGTCGCAGGTAAATTTTCAGGATTTTCGGAATTTTCTGATGCATTTTCGCCTGAAGGAGGCTGTTTAGGTGGCGGTGGCGGCGCTTTTGGCGAGATATTCATATTGAATACATCACCTTCGTCAATGTCCAAATCACCGTCGATTTGGGGCATATCATTGTCGTCAGACGGCGGTGGAGCAGCCTTAGGCGCCTCAGGTTTTACCTCAGGTTCCTCTTCTGCTTCCACGGTCAGATCTTCGAAAGTGTCAATCACATCAACACCTTCGCCATCTCCGTCCGATTTACCAGACATCTTAACTTTGTTCTTGTCCTTGCGGATCATGCCCTATTTGCTCCTCAAATATTGCGACTACGTATTTATGTCATGAAGTGTACTTTAGAATTGTGTAAGAAAAAACGCCGCTCGAATTAATAGAATACCCGAGAAAGGTTAATAAAACAAATACATAGATTGACATAATAATTAAAAAATAGAATAAAAAAACGCCGGTTCAACCCGGCGCTTTTCATTAGAATAGGTAAATAAGTCGCTGTTACTCTGCTGCAACTGCTAACTTGCTGTCTTCACGAGGCCAGCTTCTGAACTTCATAACGGCTTCGTCGACACCTGAAACTGTTGCACACAGGCGTGCGGCAACAAGGTATGGATCAGAGTTTGCGCCAGGGCGACGGTCTTCAAAGTAACCGTAACCTTTAGCTGCAACAGGTGCCGGAATACGGATTGAACATCCGCGGTCAGCATCACCAACCTTAAATGTGTTGATGTCACATGTCTCATGAAGACCTGTCAGGCGCTCATCAAGGCCATCACCGTAAAGCACGATGTGATCTTTATGCTTGCTCTCAAGAGCTTTTACAGCAGCTTCGATAGCCGCTTTACCCTTGGATTTGTCGCGTGTGTCTTTTGTTGAGAAGTTTGTGTGCATACCGGCACCGTTCCAGTCACCCTTAACAGGTTTGTTGTCCAGTGTCGTTGCAACATCATATTCCTCAGCTACACGGTGCAGCAACCAACGGGCAACCCATGTTTGGTCGGCAATGTTCATTACACCGGAATCTTCGGAGTCATCACCGCGGTAACCAATTTGGAATTCCCACTGACCCGGCATAACTTCGGCGTTCAGGCCGTAGTACATCAGACCGGCTTGCAGACACAGTTCAGCGTGCGCTTCGGCAACATCACGGCCGAATACTTCTTCTGCACCAACGCCACAGTAGTAAGGGCCCTGAGGTGCCGGGTAACCATGTGCAGGCCAACCTAATGGAGTACGGTGACCTTGCGGGAACATTGTGTATTCCTGTTCGAAACCGCACCAAGGCTCATCCTTGGCAGCACCGGCATCCAGAATTTCGCTAAGCTGGTTACGGGAATTGGATTCATGAGGAGAACCGTCAGGGTTGTTGACTTCACACATTACGAGAAAGTTACCTTCGCCGCGGATCGGGTCAGGACATACGAATACAGGGTTAAGCAGACAGTCTGAATCGTCGCCTTCGGCCTGCATTGTTGAGGAACCGTCGAAGCTCCACTCAGGGAAATCCGAAGGTTTGGCATTTTTGCCAACATTCACTGCACGTGTTTTAGAACGCAGTGTGCGTGTAGGGATTGCACCATCAATCCAGATGTATTCTGCTAAAGTAAAATTAGACATTCCGAGCTCTCCTTTGTCGGATAATTTGTTGAGGATTATCGCAGTTTTAAAGGGGTTTCCGCCGTTTTGCAAGTGCGAATGCTAGAAAAATCAATTCACGCTATATTTTATTACATTACGAAAGAAAATATTCCGAAGAACGATCAGTATGTAGGAGAGACTTCGTTAGAGAAGATGGCGCGCTCGGGAGGATTCGAACCCCCGACCTTCTGATCCGTAGTCAGACGCTCTATCCAGCTGAGCTACGAGCGCACTCTTCGAAAAGTCGCCAGAACATAAACGAATTGATTTTCTATTGCAAGCTTTGCGTCGGTTAAATTGTCCGCAATCATATTACCTTGGTAAAACTCCTGAAATCGCAGGCCTTTCTCTTGACTCTCCAAATATTTATCGCAATGCTCAACAAAAGGTAATTTACATTGCGTGCAAGTTGTTTTAACCACTCCTTACACACGCTATTCATGATACATAAGACGTTAAGATGACACATATGAAGATATCTCGCAGACTTCTGATGGGCGCGGCAGCCGCCATGACTATGATTATTACGGTGAATGGTCCGCTCCACGCGCAAACCACCTCCGTTAGTAGCAACAACAACGTTAACGGCCTCCCTTCACTGATCATCACGAACGAGCCATTGCCTGAAAATTTGCGTCAGCAAATCTACAGCAAGCCAACTCAGGTCCGCGCTATCACAGCACAAGAAGTGCGCGGCGAAGATTACTTCCAGCCTACGCAGACAATTGTCGGTGACAAAATCAGAAACCTTGCCTCTGACCTGCGTACAGTTCAGGATCGTGTAGCGAGCCTGTCCGCCAACCTGAACAGCATGGAGCGCATGCACGAAAAGGATGCGGCCGAGTATTACGCCAACATCGCGACCATTAATACACAGCTTCAATCGGGTACTACTCCGGGTAACCCGCGTTTGGTTCAACGTTTGAGCAAAGCCGAACAAACTCTGGAAGAGTTGAACGGCGGTGTTTCCGAACTCAACACACTGGCTGTTGATATTTCCAACACAGCTTCCGAGGCCTCCTTCCTTTTGGAAGAAGCCCGTGCAGCTTACAGCATCTCAGGTGCTGTTGAAGAAGACCACGTTCACCTTGCGCAGCTAGAAGATTCGATCAACAACACACTGATCATCATCCAGCGCATCATGAACATTGTGAATGACGACATTACCCGCATCAGCACATATTTGAGTTCAGAGCGTGAAAACCTGCGTGTCCTGTCACTCGCTGTTGCGAATGGTGATTTCTATGGACGCAGCTTGGCGAACAGACCATTCTCCGGCGCGCAAGCATATCAACAAGCTTCATATAGCGCTGGCGAGCCTGCAGCAGCGGCCCCAGCAATGGACTACACGCAAAGTTCTGCATTGAGCGGCCCTCGCCCTCTGGCGAAGATCAAGTTCGACCGCCCAGACGTTTCTTATGAAGAGCCTGTTTATCTGGCCGTTAACGAAGCGATCAAACGCTACCCGAATGCACGTTTTGACCTCGTCGCCGTTACCCCTACTGCCGGTAACGCCGCACAGGTTGCAATCGAAAGCACGAAAGCCCGTCGTAATGCGGAACAAGTCCTAAGAACGCTTGTTCAGATGGGTCTGGATCAGGATCGTATCGATCTTGCCTACAGCGAAAGCGGTCAGGCGACATCCAACGAAGTGCATCTTTTCGTTAAATAATTAACTTTTTTATTCATTAAATTTGCAATTTCCATATCCGCTCTATATTCTC
The DNA here is from genome assembly GCA_016764775.1 of Alphaproteobacteria bacterium. Classification (GTDB taxonomy): domain Bacteria; phylum Pseudomonadota; class Alphaproteobacteria; order Micavibrionales; family Micavibrionaceae; genus TMED27. The sequence goes on along the minus strand of JAESRE010000027.1, from coordinate 22,778 downwards.
CGGTGCTGAGAACACAGGAGTTTAGGTTTTATGGGTCAGACGACCGCAGATGGAGACATCGAAGCGGAAGCTTTGCAACATGCATCCGTACACCGCTGCATTGTACGTGGGGAATCCTCTGACGGTGAGCCATTCCAGCGCGTCTATGTAACGTATGATGCCGACGAAGCCGAGCGTTTCAACGACCTGATGGGCCTGATCGAACACGAGCAAGGCATTACCAAGCAAGCCATCGCCCAGATTGCCGAGCACGAATTTCCCGGCCTTATCCTCATCCTTGAACAACACGGCAATGAAATAACGGAAGATGTTCCCGATTCCCTGCCTATTGGTGAAGGATATTGGGACGAGCAAAACCATGTACAGCTTTTGCGCCGTGCACTTATGGCCACGGAATACGAGCTGCAAGACAGTGTCCGTAAATCAGCCAACGAAATCGCATCAAACATCCCTACCCTGATGGCTATCGGCATGAAGGGTGACTGGACCTATTGGGCTGCGGGCGCCGCCGGTGCTTATATCGCCGGGGCGATCGGGTTTCGCGGCTACAGACAGAATAATCGTTTTAACCGTGCCCTGAAAATCTTCGTAGAGTTCAAAAACAACCAGTACATCAACCCTGACATGGCGAAAGAGGTGCTGGACAAGCGCATGAGAAGTTCGGGGCTGCTCTTTTCCGGTGTCCCCGAAGCAGACCTGTCAAAGTTCGACGAGAATCACTACATTGCCGTCGCGGATAAACGCGGGCTTTGGTATAACAAAAACTTCCTGACGAAGAGCGTTCACAGACGCGCCTTGCCCAACGGCCGCGAGAGAATATTTGCGTCCCCCGAGGTTGCCAAAGGACATTGCAGAAAGGCCATGAGTGTTGCGGGTCATTTCCTGTGGGAACAGGTTGTCGACCTCAAGGAAAACCCCACTTCCAAAGAGACATGGAAAAACATTGGTAGCGGCATGGTTGATAGCGTCATTCTGGCCTATGAATTTCGTAACACCGTTTCGAGAGACCGCGCTTACAAAGACATGGTCAATGCCCATCCGGAGCTTGGCCCAATCACGGTTGAAGAGCACGAGCATGTACGGGATGCGGCTGACCACAACATCCTCGAAGAAATTCGCGTGACCAAACGCGATATCAAAGAGCAAAAGGTTGATGGTGCGGTCATGGGCTCTGCCTTCGTTGCCGAGAGTATTTTCATGGGCACGCACGCATACGAAGCCGCGCATGCGGGCCATGAAATTTATCAGGAGCAATTTGGCGAGGCCGCAGCCGGGACAACCGGTCCTCACCCAGCACCCGAACATAGCTGGATCGATGAGCCGGAGGTCGCTCTGGGCCTGAGCCTTTACTCCATTGCTTTGGCCTCAGGTGCCTACGCCTATCTTGGACGGGAGATTTCATCGGTTAAGGACACATTGCAAAGCCGTCGTGCGCGTGTGCTCAAAGAGCTTTACCCAAAAGCCATGGAACAGTATAGGGCGCACATGCAAAGTGATGCCGAGGCCGACCATCCTGAAGCAGGCCTGTAATAACACGCCCGAAACGCGCAGCATGACTTGACCCCTGCACGCAAAACTATAGGATGCTGGCCATGTCTTTAAATTTCACAGATTTTGACGCTATTACCGTTCGTCTCGCAGAAAGCGACGAGGAAATCGAGCAGGCACAAGAGCTTCGATTTAATGTGTTTTATGAAGAACACACCGCAAAGCCCAGTGATGAGGTGAAAAACAAGCGTCGCGATTTTGATGAATATGACGCCCACGCCGATCACCTCGTTGTGGTTGATCATTCAGGACCGGAGGACCGTATCGTCGGGACTTACCGCTTACTGCAACGCGGCCCTGCCGAAAAAGTCGGACGTTTTTATTCACAGAGCGAATACAATCTCGACCCACTTTTAAGCTGTGGCTCGACATTGCTTGAACTCGGACGTTCATGCGTATTGCCGGACTACCGCTCCCGACCTGTTATGCAGTTGCTGTGGCAAGGCATTGCCGACTATGTGGCGGATAACGATATCGAGATTATGTTCGGCTGTGCCAGCTTTTACAGTACGGACATAAAGGAGCTCTCTCCTTATCTCTCATACCTGCATCATTACCACCTTGCGCCAGCCGAATTCCGTGTACGTGCCGTTGATTCACGATATGTGGATATGGACATTATTCCGCAAAAGGAACTCAATGCCCGCCGCGTCTTTGCGACCCTCCCCCCGCTTATTAAAGGTTACCTGCGTTTAGGAGGTACAATCGGGGAGGGTGCCGTGATCGACGAACAATTCGACACGACTGATGTTTGCATCATTGTTCAAACCCATTTGGTTACCGACCGTTACCGCAAGCATTACGAGCGTAAAAACCAAAAGACGATGCCCCGCGCGGCCGCCAAAGCCTGAATGTCATGAAGATATTGGTGGGGATAGTCAAACTCCTTGCATATCTATGCATCAATATCGTGATCGTGCCGATACACATGCTGATGTATTTCATTCACAAAGGCGCATGGCTGCACTTTTTGCCCAAAATCTATCACAAGCTGAGTTGTGCGGTCTTTCAGATTACAATCTCGACAAAAGGTCAGCCTATTCGTGATCGGCAAGTGCTTTTTATCTCAAACCATATCTCTTATCTAGATATCCCTGCGCTCTCGACGGTTTTGCCGCGCATACACTTTGTTGCTAAAAGAGACGTACAGGACTGGCCTGTGTGGGGTTTTCTGGCCAAGCTTCAGCAAACCGTGTTTATCAGCCGCAACCGGCACGACGCGCACAAAGAAAGCGCGGGATTGGAAAGTGTTATCGCTTCGGGTAAGAACCTGACGATCTTTGCGGAAGGTACATCCACCGATGGCGGCTCCGTAGAACCATTTAAATCCAGCCTTTTCAGTGTTGTTCAAGGCCCGCATGCTAAGGAGCTGACCATACAACCCATAACGATCAGGATCACCGGGCTGGACGGTAAACCGCATACAGGTGCGGATCGCCGCAACCTCTATGCGTGGCCGCGCGAACTGGATATGGATCTGATGCCGCATTTGTGGCGGTTTGCAAAGAGTAAGGGCGTTGAATTGCAGGTTGTTTTTCATGATCCGATACGCGCAGACGCATTTTCTGACCGAAAAACACTTGCCAAGGCATGCTATGACGCCGTATGCAATGGGTTGAAAAGTTAAATAATCTGAAAATCAGGAGCAGTGTTTATGGCCGCCGAAATCAAACCCGAAGAAGTATCTCGTTTGCAGGCTTATCTTCAAGATAAGTTCAAAAACAACGGGTTTGCGTTGAAAATGCGTGAAAAAGCAAAAGATTCAGTCGAAGTCTTGTTAAACGGCGAATTTATCGGCGTGATCTACAAAGACGACGAAGAAGGCGATGTCTCCTTTGACATGAACATGGCGATCCTCGAGATCGATCTTCCCGGACAATTAAGCTAATTCAGTCCGTTTTTGTCTCTTTTCCCGTCTTAAAAACCACTCTCATTATGGTTTTGTTGCCAGTAGCTTGTACTATTTGCTAAAATTAATAGTGAGCAAACTTTAGGGGCGGACAGAGAATTGAAGGCTTTTACGCTGATCATAATCGGCATTTTTGGTGTAGTTGGTGTGGCATTTCAAGCGAATGCCGCTGAAACCTTGCGCTATGACCACCCTATCCCCCGAAGCAGCTTTGAACGTATTAAGGACTTTGCCCGCAGTAATCTGGGCTCTCCCATCACATCTTATGAAATCGCCCGCGCAGACCTGAATGACGACGGTTTGTATGAATTCGTGCTTAAACCCAAGGCGTGCAATACAACCTGCAGGTACAATATTGTCGCGGAATCTAGCAAGAACATCGTTATGCTCGGTGACATTCGCGGCTCCAATATCGCTCTCGGGAATGAATTCAGTCACGGCGTGCGAAATTTACTTGTCTTCGAAAGTCCAACAAACGACTTTGATTATACTCTATATACGTGGCATCCTATGTCATCGTCTTACCGAAAGTCGGGGCTGTAATGGACAGACAGGAACTCTACAAAAACGTACTGATTGTATTGGTTTGCTCAATAATTCCTGTTTTGAGCCTTTTTGACTATTCGGGTGTTGCCCATTCTGCCGGTGTCGGTTGTGGTGTCGGCGGAAAATCAAAGGGGAGCGCCAAAGGCGTGCCGTGTGATACCGCCCCTCCTCCTGCTGCACTTGAAGACCCATCTACCGGCCCGAACGCCGAAAAGACAGACAGCCCGATGTGTGACGCAAACTTCATGAACCAGATATATGCCAAGGCTTTTCTTGAGGCTGAACGTGAAGTTGTCGTTGCCAACAGCCAAATTTTAAGGCCTGACAGCGTGCTGGAATATGCATGCCCTGACCAGAATATGGCGCTTGTTGCGGAAGATGCAGGCCCTATATTCTCAGAAAGCGACCGATGGAGTACGGATAGCATCGATGTCATCGGTGACAACGTTACAATTGATGTTTTTATGGGCGATACGCGCCTCGACAGTCACATCGAAAATATGGCGCTATCCTCGATGGTAACTTATGCCGACAACCAGTTTCCGCATGATTTCCTCGGCGGTGCCGCATCCGGTGACGACCACAACCTTTCCGGTTCTGTTTCAGGTGTTTCTAGCGTGTGTGACCACATGTTCAACATCAACCATATTGCTAAATGTGAAGATTTCGGCCTGAACCCGCCGTTTATTGAATTCGAGGCTTTCTACTCCACTCCGGCTTTGGAAAGCACAGACCCAAGACAACTGCCCGTCGCTTGCCCTGCGTTGCATCAGGTTACGCCTGCTGTGATCGCTATCGCCAAGAACGAAGACTGGACCTACGCTGCGAACGACCCGATCGTCAACCAGTTCGAGATCGAGCGTGCAGCAGATGCAAGTAGTTCATGTGAGAATGCGGACCCTATTCCGACGGGGCTTATCGTCTATCACAAAGATTATGATCAGGACCCGGCGGGTAACCCGATCGTGAATGCTGAATATGAGTATGAAGACAAGTTTTGTTCCAATCCGGCGTGTTTCTTCAACAATCAGGGGAATGCAAGCGGTGGGGATGACACATGTGACAGAGAGCCATAACGGTTTAAGAGAAAAGCTATTTGCGTATAAACCACTGAATAGCGTACAATTATAAAAGGTAGAGAGCATATGTATCGGTTAAAAAACAAGCATCCTTTTTCAGGCTTTAAGAGCATTTTGACGCTTACGGTTACGCTGGGCACAGCTTTGCTGATCGGTCAAAGCACTGTTATTGCTGGGACTTTTGCCGATGATGCTTGTGATCCCCAATATTACGAATCTCTCGAAGCCCGCGCATGGCTTGAAGCACAGCGGGAAATTACACAAAACCAGAATTTGATCTTCAAAAGCGACAGCGTGCTCGAATACACATGTTTCGACTCGTTTCTAGGCGTCTTAGCGGACCGTGCAGACGGATCGCCTTCGGCCTCACAGCTTTTCACAGACACAAACCGTTGGGGTACGCCGCCATCGAATGTGCGGAACTCGCTGAATGCGGTTGTTGCAACAGCGATGGACCGTTACCAGACAGCGAACTTTAACCACAGTCTTTTGGGCGGACGTTCAACGGAAGTGCATGATTTACCTGCGTCTTTGCCAAGCGGCGCGTACACCTGTGACACGATGAACCGTGTATGGGAAGACGCTAAATGTATGGACTTCATTGACGAGGCGGCCGAGGACGGCTTCTTCACATTTGCCGAATACGAAGCCGCACCGGATAAGCGATTCCTGCCTACAAGATGTTCTAAAACCGCTGACTTCCAGACGAATATGGATACAGCGACGCTGGATAGCTCAACGCCATGGGAAGAAAGCCCGATCAGAACATTCTATGATCTTATCTACCCCTCAAGCGGCTGTAGCGGTGCATTCGGGCCATTTGAATCTATCTTCAAAACCGGTTTGATCGTCAACCGTACTTCAGGTTCCGTCACGGACTTCGAAGAGCATGTTTGTGTTGTTCCGGGTTGTTACTGGGAGCCATCAAGCGCGACCGCCGGTACTTGCGAAGAGTACAGCCCTTAATATCCTAATTGATGAATTCTTTAAGCTGCGCTCTGAGTTTTTCAGAGCCTGGGTTTAGTGCCGCGTATTTAATAACCGCTTCCAGATTTTTCTGGCGATCGATTGCGACGGTTTCCTCTTTGGACGTATCGGCAGAACGCGCCTGTTCTTGAGGTTTTTGCGCTTCTTGTGACTGCGCCACCAATAGGCGTAAGGCTTTAAAAAGCTGCGGATGATCTTTGGCCATCTCTGCGCGTGTTTTGCGTACTTGCTCTAACGCTTTGTCGCGAATGGATTTTTTGGCTTTATTTGAAGGCATTACGAATTTTTTCCTTAAACTTGATTATACCTATATGTGCTGCAAATTACTTTGCAAATGGCGGGCCAACTTACTTCTCATTGTAATATAGGGGGTTTAAACATCCGCTTAAGATTCGGAATAGAAGTTTGGTGCAATATCTTTTATAGTCCGTTGCCATGATGCTTGACTTATATGCATGGGGCACTTTTGCAGGAAAGCCCTTTATCCACGCACTTTTACAGCGACGCGTAAAACAGGGAAAAGAAGACCCTGAACGCTTGCCTGAGCGTATGGGCACTCCATCCGTCCCGCGCCCGCAAACGCCGCTGATCTGGATCCACGCTGCCAGCGTGGGTGAAGCGCAGTCTGCGCTGATATTGCTGGAAACACTGCTTAAAACCGATCCCAAGCTTCATATATTGGTGACAACGGGCACACGCACCTCTGCGGAGTTGATGGGCAAGAAACTGCCCGACCGTGCCTTCCATCAATATTATCCCATCGACCATCCGCAATGGGTGCGCTCTTTCCTGAATTACTGGAAACCTGACGGCGTGCTCTGGATGGAATCCGAATTATGGCCGAACATGCTGCGGGAGATTAAAAAGCGTAAAATCTCCGCGATGCTGGTGAATGCCCGCCTCTCCCCGCGTTCCTTCAAACGATGGACCATGTTGCAAGGCACGGCCAAGCAATTGCTGTCTGTTTTTGATGCCATTTTGTGCCAGACAGAGGCCGATGCGAAATCCTACATCCATCTTGGCGGTCGTAATATCCAGATTACCGACAACCTCAAATACAGTGCTGCGCCATTAAGTGCGGATACGAAAGCCCTTAAAGCGCTAAAAAAGGTCATCGGAAAGCGCCCGTGCTGGGTCTATGCGAGTTCACATGAACCGGAAGAAAGCATCGCCGCAGACATTCACGGACGTTTGAAAGATAAGCATCCTGACCTGCTGACCATTATTGTTCCGCGTCACCCCGACAGGCGCGTCGATATCCGCAAAACGCTCTCCGAAACTGATTTGAAGATTGTTTTTCGTGGTGAAGATAAAAACATGCCCGATGCGGACACCGATATATATGTTGCGGACACATTGGGCGAGCTGGGCCTGTTCTATACGCTTTGCGATATCGCGTTAATCGGACGCAGCCTGAGCAGCGACGGCGGTGGCGGGCACAACCCGATCGAGGCCGCCCAGCTTGGTTCTGCCGTATTGCACGGGCCGCTGATCCAGAACTTGCAGGATATCTATGATGATATGGCGGATGCCGATGCTGCTATTGAAGTTAAGGATGCGGACGCCCTTTACGGTACTCTTGATAAACTGTTGAGCGACCCGAAAGCGTTGAAACAGCATCAAAAGCTGGCCGAAGATTTCGCGACAACCAAAACCTCGGTACTTGACCGTGTGATGGAGCATGTGTATCCGATGATAGAAGCCGTCAGTAAGAAGCGCGAAAAAACCGCATGATCAAAACACCCGCCTATTGGTACAGAAATATCAACGACCCTGCACCGCTTAAAGAAGCGCTGCTTAAACCGTTTAGCGGTCTTTACCAATGGGTTTCAAACATTCAACGCTCCCGTTTCCGCCCGTTCAAGGCCGATATCCCCGTTATATGCATCGGCAACCTCGTCGCAGGTGGGAGCGGCAAGACCCCGACAGCTATAGCCCTGTTACGGCTTTTGAAAGAGCAAAACCCCGATCAAAAAATCTGTTTTTTAACACGCGGTTACGGCGGCATTCGCCCCGGCCCCCTGCTGGTTGATCCGACTGATCACATATACCGCGAGGTGGGTGATGAAGCCTTGCTTCTCGCCAACCATGCCCCCGTCATTGTCGCAGTCGACCGTGCCAAAGGTGCAAAGCTTGCCATGGAACACGGCATGGACCTGATCCTTATGGATGACGGTTTGCAAAATCCGGGGCTGGAGAAAGATTTGAAAATCGTCGTGATTAACGGCGAGATGGGTTTCGGCAATCAAAAGACCTTGCCCGCAGGGCCATTGCGCGAACCTCTGGAGAAAGGTCTCGAAGATGCGGACATGTTTATCTTGATCGGTGATGATGTCCGTAACACTGCCGATATGCTGCCTAAAGACAAACCGCTTATGCGCGGAACAGTGAAGCCCGCGAATACCATTCCGCTCAAAAGCGACACACCGTATTTTGCTTTTGCGGGCATGGGCTACCCCGAGAAGTTTTTCAACTTCCTGCGGGATGATCTGAAACTGAACATCGTCAAAACCAAAAGCTTTCCCGATCATCACGCTTACCGCCGTGATGACATCTCCGCTTTACATGATGAGGCGCAAAAGCTGGATGCGCGCCTTTTGACCACGGCAAAAGATATGGTGCGCGTTCCGCCACCGGCAGAAATCACAGAGGACCTTCACCTCGACGTCTTGAATATCACGCTCGAATTCGACGACCCTGCCCCGCTCTTGAAACAAACAGAACAGATAAAGGCGCGATTTTCCGATGACAATGACGCCCCTTAAAAAATGCCGCTATGCGTTGGAAGCGGCAGGCCTGTGGATTTTCTTGAGCATTCTCGGCTGTTTGCCGCCATCAACAGCTTCGAATTTTGGCGGCTGGATCGGCCGCACACTGGGGCCACGTTTCGGCGTGAACAAAAAAGGCTTTAAAAACCTGCAACTAGCCTTTCCCGAGAAAACGCACGAAGAGCATGAAGCCATCTTGCTAGGGATGTGGGACAACCTCGGCCGTGTGATCGCCGAGTACCCTCACTTAGAAAGATTGGCGGCGAACAATACCCGTTTCATTAATGTTGAGCATCTGGAAAAAGCCGTTAAAGACGGCAACGGAGCTGTCTTTGCCAGCGCGCATTTCGGCAACTGGGAAGTCAGCGTCCCTTCCGTGTACAAGCTTTACGGTTATAAAATCGCTTCAACATACCGCGCCCCTAACAATCCGTGGACTGATAAAATGCTGCACAGGATACGCACGCTTAACGGGGCTCTTCATGCACACTCAAAATCTGCCGAGGGTGGCCGCGGCATGATGCATGATATACGCAACAAGGGGATGATCGGAATTCTGGTCGATCAAAAATACAACGAGGGCGTGGCTATGCCCTTTTTTAAACACCTTGCCATGACCAACCCGATTTTTGTCAGGTTTCCACAAAAATTCAAATGCGCGCTGCTGCCCTGTGTTTGTCGCCGCATTGACGGATGCAATTTCGAAGTTACTTTGTATCCGCAGGTGAGTGTGTTCGACGAAGAGGGCAAACCGCGTTCCGTGGAAGATGTCATCACGGACATTCACGAATTGCTGGAAGGCTGGATTCGCGAACATCCCGAACAATGGTTATGGATTCACAAACGATGGAAAGACGACGTTTATGAGTGACAAACATTTTGACTATTTTGTCATAGGTGCCGGTTCAGGTGGGGTACGCTCTGCCAGAATTGCGGCCCAACACGGCGCGAAGGTCGGCATTGCCGAAGCATCCAAGCTTGGCGGGACATGCGTCAATCTGGGCTGTGTTCCCAAAAAGCTTTTCGCGTACGGTGCCGATTACGGCTATCACTTCGAGGATGCACGCGGATATGGATGGGATGTGCCGAAAAGCGTTCCGTTCAGCTGGAAGAAGTTGATCGCCAACAAGAATGCCGAAATCGACCGTTTGAACGATATATACAAATCCTTGCTGGAAAATTCAGGTGTCGAAGTGTTTAACGGTTTTGCCAAATTCGTCGATAACAACACTCTCGACATCGACGGAGAAAAAGTTACGGCTGATAAAATCCTGATTGCCGTCGGCGGACGCCCGCGCAAGCCCGAGTTCGAAGGCTGCGAACACACCATCGTTTCCGACGATGCGTTCTTCCTCGACGATATTCCCGAACATGTGGTTATTCAGGGCGGCGGTTACATTGCCGTTGAATTCGCGCATATCTTCCACGGGCTGGGGGCGCATGTGTCCCTGCTCTATCGCGGTTCACTTTTCTTACGCGGGTTTGATGAAACCATGCGGTTGGCATTGAGTGAGGAAATGAAAAAATCCGGATTTGATCTGCATTATAATTGCGACATCACTTCCGTGACGGAGAACAACAATAAGTTCATAGTCAGCACTACGCATGACGATGAGCAAATCGAAACCGACCTTGTGCTGTCCGCTATTGGCCGTGAGCCATGTACTGACAATCTGGGCTTAGATAACACAGATGTGAACGTGCTCGATAACGGACAAATCGAGATTAACGACAACTACGAAACAGGCGTCAAACACATCTATGCTATCGGTGATGTTTCGAACAGCAACAACCTGACGCCAGTCGCGATCCGCGAAGGGCATGCTCTTGCCGATCGTTTGTTCGACAATCAAAAAGACCGCCATGTAAATTACGACAACATCGCCACGGCTATTTTTTCCGCACCGCCATGTGCCACAGTCGGCATTACAGAAGACGAAGCCGTGAAGCAGAAGCTCAAGGCTCATATCTATGATGCGACCTTTACACCTTTAAAACACCGTTTGAGCGGCCGTGACGAGAAAACAGTCATCAAGCTGATTGTCGATCCCGACAGCGATAAGGTTTTGGGCCTGCATATGATGGGGCTGGATGCACCGGAGATTGTGCAAGGGTTTGCCGTTGCGATGAATTGCGGCGCGACCAAAGCCGACTTCGACCGCACCATGGCCGTGCACCCTACAGCTGCGGAAGAGTTCGTCACACTGCGTAGTTGCCGTGAACTTTCGGATATAGATTTCGTCGATTAATTCAGTGTTTTGGACGTGTTGTGCGCGACCGATTTGCCGAGAATGAAATCGGTATGCTCGGGTTTCGGGAATTCTTCGTTCCCTTCCGCAACACCTTTTTCAGCCAACGCGTATATGCGCGCCATGTTTGCTGCAAAAAGCTTCTGCCCCGCATCGGTCAGGAAACGGCGCTGACATACATCTTTTAAAAACTCGACGATATGCTGCGGTCTTGCGTCTTTGAACCCGATTTCCATGCGGTACAGCGTGGTTTCATATTGCGTAACTTCATAAGACAAGCCACCCGATGTTGCTATATCCGATTCCTGTAACATACAGGCCATCAAAGCCGCTTTGTGATCTGTTTCAAGCGCCTTGATATCTTCCGACAGGTTGAGAGATGCAATCTTGCTGTTCTCACCCATGAAGTGATAGCGGTACGCCGCCTTCATCTGGTTCATCGGGTTTGTCTGCTCTCCCAACGGCGAGACATCTGTGCACAAGAGCAGCAGCTTGATCATCTCCAGCGCTTCTTCGGATGCACCAGCGGCTTTCAAGAATGGTTCGGCGATCACATAGGATTGTATTTCCAGACGGTATGTTTCATGCACGCCTTTAATCGTGTTGCCCTTGCCGTCATGCTCCAGATCGTGAATACATGCCGCCGCAAGCATCACGGAAATTTCATCTTCGTCCAATGACTTGGTGGTCTGGCCATAAATCTTGTTGTGAACCTGTATCAGGCGCATAAGTTGCAGCAGCACTTTGCGGAAATGCAGATTGTTATGATACGGCAGGTCCAGATCCAGACACCCTAAAGTTGCGGCCATCAAAACAAGATGGCGGTTATCGGCATCCTGAATATCGAATTCATCAATCATCACGACAGCCATCGCCATAAGTGAAGGCGCGCTGCCTGTTCTCTGCCATCTGCGGAAAACCGTTATGATATCGCTTGTATTGCCGGGCTCCTCATCGTTGCCAGATCGCATGACTTCATTGGCGGAAAATGTATCGAAATCCTTGTCTAACCCCTTTAAGGCGACTTTGTATGCGTCCAATAACCGTTCTGTATCCAGAACAGACGCGGCAGAGCACTCCTTCAAAGGCGCTTCAAGCGACCTAAGTATCTGCTCACAATGCTTTTTATGGGATTTCGATTTAAACAGTGAAAACATGCCTTCAACTCATGCTAGATATCCATATTATCAGTCTACGCGTTTTTCCGAAGCTTGAAAAATGCAAAAACTCTAATCTACGGAAACTTTAAGCCAGCAGCGTTTCACGCATGTTGTGCTTCTCAAAGTTTTCCTTTATAACACTGAGGCTTACGTTAGGTTATAAGGATTATCAAGCCATGACACAGAACTGGAGCCCGAATAGTTGGCGCACAAAGCCGGCGAAGCAGTTACCATCGTATGACGATGAAGCGGCTTTGAAGGCTGTTGAAAATGAATTAAACGCTATGCCGCCGCTGGTATTTGCCGGTGAAGCGCGCAACCTGCAGGAAAACCTCGGAAAAGTTGCAAAAGGCGAAGCCTTTTTGCTGCAAGGTGGTGACTGTGCGGAGAGTTTTCAGGAATTCAGCGCCAACAAAATCCGCGATACGTTCCGCGTATTGCTGCAAATGGCCGTTGTTCTGACATATAGCGGCTCCCTACCTGTGATCAAGGTTGGCCGCGTGGCCGGACAATTCGCCAAGCCGCGCTCCAGCGATACGGAGACACGCGGTGATGTCACTCTGCCGAGTTACCGTGGCGACAACATCAACAGCATTGAATTCAGCGAAGATGCCCGTAAGCCAGACCCTCAGCGGCTGATCCGCTCTTACCATCAAGCATCATCCACGCTGAACCTGTTGCGTGCATTTGCAAAAGGCGGTTACGCAGATTTGAACCGTGTGCATGGCTGGAACCTCGACTTCGTCGCCGACAGCCCGCTGAAAGATAGATACGAAGCGCTGGCTTCCGCCATTGATGACGCTTTGCGCTTTATGGCTGCTTGCGGTGTGACGTCCGAAACTGTGCCGGCTATCCGCCAGACGGACTTCTTCACCTCTCACGAGGCATTGCACCTGAATTACGAACAAGCCATGACCCGCGAAGACAGTTTGACGGGTGACTGGTATGACACGTCCGCGCACCTGCTGTGGATCGGTGCCCGCACGCATCAGGAAGACCATGCACAAATCGAATTCGTACGCGGTATTAAAAACCCGCTCGGACTGAAATGCTCCCCTACTCTGGAGCCGGATGAGTTGATGCGTCTTATCGATGTATTGAACCCTGAAGATATTCCTGGCCGTCTGACATTGATTGCCCGTATGGGGGCCGATCAGGTCGAAGACAAGCTTGCGCCGCTCGTTCGTAAAGTTAAGGAAGAAGGCCGCAGTGTGGTCTGGTCCTGTGACCCGATGCACGGCAACACCTTCACATCCGACAGCGGTTTCAAAACCCGCCGCTTCGAAAACATCCTTAAAGAAGTCCAAGGCTTCTTTGCCGTTCACCGCGCCGAAGGCACCCACCCCGGTGGTGTGCATTTCGAGATGACCGGTGAAGACGTGACCGAATGTGTCGGTGGTGCGAAGGAAGTTCTGGATGAAGATCTGTCCAGTCGTTACCATACGGCATGTGATCCGCGCCTGAATGCCAATCAGGCACTGGAACTGGCTTTCCTTATCGGTGACGAACTGAAAGGCTTGCGTTCCAATCAGGACATGCAACCGATCGAGGCCGCAGCGGCCGAATAGGACAGGCTATGCCCGACACACTTTCCCTGACGCTGGCTCAACTGAACCCTGTCGTCGGGGACATCGCCGGAAACACGCAAAAAATTCTCGATGTCTGGAAAAAGTCAGACGCGGACATGGTCGTGTTCGCGGAGATGGTTATCTGCGGGTACCCGCCCGAGGATCTTGTCCTTAAACCCGGTTTTGTCAAAACCATTCATGAACACATTGACGAGTTGCTGGCGGCGAGCAAAGATTTCAAAGCTGCTGCTCTGATTTCCTGCCCGTGGCAGATTGACGGTGATGTTTACAACGCTGTTCATGTGATCGAAGGCGGCAAGATCATTCACACACAAACCAAACACCACTTACCCAATTACGGCGTGTTTGATGAATACCGCATTTTCAAAAGCGGTCCTCTGCCGGATGCTTTCGAGTTTAAAGGACGTAAGCTCGGCATCCTGATTTGTGAGGATATGTGGTATCCGAATGTAGCCGAGCATCTTAAAAAGCAGGGTGCGAAAGCCTTCATTGTTCCGAACGGCAGCCCGTTTGAAACCACAAAGGACGAGACCCGTTTCGACATTGCCAGAGACCGTGTGAAAGAAACCGAACTGCCGCTGATCTACGTCAATCAGGTCGGAGGCCAGGACGAGTTGGTGTTTGACGGCGCGAGCTTCATCATGGACCCGCATGGCAAAATCTTATTTCAAGGGCCTGAATTTATAGAAGGCACATACGATGTGACCTATGCTTTCGATGATGACAGCGTGTCAGGTGATGCTTCCGTTGAGAACCTGAGCGGTGATGCGGAACTGTATGGAGCATTGAAGCTAGGCTTGAAAGACTATATCGAGAAGAACGGATTTCCTGGTCTGGTCCTCGGGCTATCGGGCGGCATTGATAGCGCGCTGGCGGCGACAATCGCGGTGGATGCGCTTGACCCCGAACGTGTGCAATGCGTGATGATGCCCTCCCCCTATACGTCTCAAGACTCATTGGATGATGCGCAAGCATTGGCCGAAAACCTTGGCTGTGCATATGAAATCATCCCGATTGAAAAGGCTATGACCGCCTTCGAAGGTACGATTGAGGATTTGAGCGGCGTCGGTCATGAAAACATGCAGAGCCGTGTGCGCGGGTTGATCCTGATGGCATTGTCGAACATGAGCGGCAAGATGGTTTTATCCAACGGGAACAAGAGTGAAATGGCCGTCGGCTACGCGACCCTATATGGCGATATGTGCGGCGGGTTTAACGTGATCAAGGACCTGTACAAGATGCAGGTTTATGCGCTGGCACGCTGGCGTAATAAACTCAGCCCCGTTATCCCCGAGCGTATTTTGACCAAAGCCCCGACGGCAGAGCTCAAAGACAACCAGACTGATCAAGACAGCCTGCCCCCGTACGATGTGCTGGACGGTATTCTGGAATGCCTGATCGAGGAAGATTTGAGCGTTGCCGATATTGTTTCGAGAGGTTTTGAAAAAGATACGGTGTTGCGTGTCTGGCAAATGCTGGACCGTGCGGAATATAAACGCCGCCAATCACCGCCCGGCGTAAAAATCACAGCGCGTAATTTCGGCCGTGACCGTCGTTACCCGATCACCAATCATTATCTGAAATCTATCTAACTAACGAAGGGGTCAGGGCCTTCTTGCATGTCGAAGGCTATGCCGGCAAGTGCCGGATCAGTCCCAACAAGTTTGCGCCGTTCCTTATTTGCCAGGAACACTTTGGTTTCGGCGATTTCCCGTGTGGTGCGGTAAATGGGCGCTTGCCCGTTTAAATGGGCACGGGTCATGGCTTCGTGGGCATCGTCATGACTTAAATGGAAAAGATCAGTAAGCAAGCCTTGCTGCCCCTTACACATACCTACGCCCTTATTGACGAGCAATACGCGATACGCATAAGGCGGACGGCCTTTCTCTGTGCCATCGGCCTCAACGGGGATTAATGATCTATGTCTTGGAATCGGTTCCATATACGCCCTGTGTCGTTTAGAAGTTACAGACTTTAGAAAATACAACAGCATTATGTCAACAAATTTAACCCTCAGATCCCTTTATTTTCCGCAAAAACTCTTCTATAACTGCGTGTCGACAAAGGATTAACTATGAGTGTAAAAGTTCGTTTCGCCCCCTCACCCACCGGCATGCTGCATGTCGGTAATGCCCGTACGGCTCTGATCACATGGCTGTTTTGCCGTTCTCAGGGCGGCCACTTCCTGCTGCGTATTGATGATACCGATCAGGAACGTTCCAAGGTCGAGTACGAAGAGGCCATCATGGAAAGCCTGCAATGGATGGGGCTGGATTGGGATCACAAAGCAAACCAGAAGGACCGCAACGACCTTTACGATAAGAAGATCGAGAAGCTCAAGGAAGACGGTTACCTTTACCCGTGTTACGAAACGCCGGAAGAATTATCACTCAAACGCAAGTCACAGTTGTCACGCGGCAAGCCGCCAATATATGACCGTGCGGCGCTGGAATTAACAGACGAGCAAAAAGCCAAATACGAAGCCGAAGGCCGTCAGCCACACTGGCGTTTCAAGCTGACCCATGAACCAATTGAATGGGACGACCAAATTCGCGGCGAAGTCGCTTTTAAGGGTGGTGACTTATCCGACCCTGTTGTTATCCGCGAGGACGGACGCCCGCTGTATCATTTATGCTCTGTTATTGATGATGTGGATTTCGGCATTACGCACATTGTGCGCGGTGAGGACCATGTCTCCAACTCGGCTGCCCACATCCAGATGTTCAAAGCTTTGGGCGCAACGCCCCCTAAAATGGCGCACCTGCCCCTGATCAGTGATGCGAGCGGCGGAAAGCTATCCAAACGTTTGGGCTCACTCAGCGTCCTCAACGTTCGCGATGACGAGAGACTGGAGCCGATGGCGCTCGTTTCCCTGATGGCGCGTCTCGGTACATCACAGCCGATCGAACCGTTTACAAGCATCAAGCCGCTGGTGGATACGTTCGACTTCTCGAACTTCTCCCGTTCGACACCGAAATTCGATGTTGAAGAGCTGATGCGCCTGAACGCCAAAATCCTGCACGAGACACCTTTTGAGGAAGCCAAAGGCCGCCTTGATGAAATCGGTGCCGGTGACGTTGATGAGACGTTCTGGAATGGTGTGCGTGCCAACCTCGAACGTATTGAAGACATCAAGGATTGGTGGAGCGTTGCCAAAGGTCCTGTACAGCCTGTTATCGAAGATACAGATTACATTGCCGAAGCTGCGGCTGCGCTACCCCCAGCTCCATGGGATGAGAGCACATGGGGTGAATGGACGTCCAAGCTGAAGGAAGAGACAGGCCGCAAAGGGAAAGCTCTGTTCATGCCGTTGCGACAGGCGCTGACCGGTATGGACCACGGTCCGGAGATGGACAAGCTGTTATTACTGATCGGTCCGGAAAAAGCACAGAACCGCCTTTCAACCAAAAAAGCGGCATAAAAAAAGCCGCCTGTTTGGGGTCAGACGACTTTTTCTTTAATGCTTTTGGAATGTGAACCCTCACATAAAAACCCTGATGTTTATCCAAAAGCGTTGGCCTTAAGTTATTTCTTACGTCAGGCCGGGAGCTTTAATGTGCTGTATTTTTCAGCAATATTAAGAAATTTCCCAATTTCTTTATGTCTTGCTTTCCGGCTTCCGGCCACAAAAGCTTGACGGTATTCGTAAATGTTTCGCGCCCTTCGACAAAGAAGTGGTCGCACAGAAGAACTTTTCTCTTCGGGCTCAGGGCAACGTACTCTTCAATAATATTGAAGGGTTGCTCAGCACTGCGCATCAGTTCTTTAATCGAGGCATACATATTTGTGTTTTCCCTGTACTCGCCGAATTCGTCTTTGAATTCGACTTTTGTAATAACCTGTAATCCTTAACGATATGTTAATATTATATGAAATTTCAGTTAATCTGTAAAATTTAATTTGATTTTTTGTTTATTATCAATAGATTAACCATGTTTACAAATTTTTAAGAAATTGAGGAAAATGTCCAAAAACACGCCCGCTATTATCCTGTCCCGCCCGCAAATGGGCGAGAATATAGGCGCCGCAGCCCGCGCAATGGCGAATTTCGGCCTTTCCGACCTGCGCCTTGTCGATCCGCGTGACGGGTGGCCCAACAAACGCGTGGTGGATATGGCTTCCGGGGCATTCGACCACATCCCTGCTCCGCAAATTTTTGATTCGCTGGAAGACGCCATTGCCGATTTACAGTGTGTTTACGCCACAACAGCCCGTCCGCGCGATATGATTATACCTGTGCTTACGCCTGCTGCCGCCGCTCAGGATGCGCAGAAACGCTTTATCGAGGGGGAAAACAGCGGGTTTGTGTTCGGCGCCGAACGCACGGGTCTGACCAATGATGAAACGGCGCTCTGTACGGCGATTATCCAGATCCCGACGAATCCCGATTTCTCGTCACTCAACCTTGCGCAGGCCGTATTGCTGGTCGCTCATCATATTTTCGATGCTCAGGATGACACGGCTGATTATGTGCTTCAGCATGGTAACAGCGCCCCCGCAACCCGTGAAAACTTTGAAAACTTCTTCGGAAGACTGGAAGACGAACTGGAAAACGGTGGTTTTTTCAGCGCGAAAGACCTCAAACCCACAATGGTGCGTAATATCCGCAACATGTTCTCACGTGCGGATTTGAGCGAACAGGAAGTCAATACATTGCAGGGGATCGTCTCCGCCCTGATCGGTAAGAAAAAACGCGCAAAAAAAGCCGGATAAACCGGCTTTCTTCCCATACCCTTATTCTTATTAGGCTTACGCGACTCTCGCGAAACGCCCGTTATTCATAGCTTTCAAAGCACATTGAACGCGTACCAGCATTTCACTCGTCATCATGCTGTCGTTGAATTTAGGAGATGCTTCTTTCAACATGTCCTCATCCAGATACGCAACATAGAAGTGATCGGGATATGTCGCTGTCGGCGCGCCGTATTTCTTCATCTCGTCCATTTCCTTGGTGGATGAACACGCAGCCGTCGCGTAATACTTGCCTTCAATCATTTCGAGGTGGTCACACAGATGCATGTCATGACCATGAAATGATATGGCTCCGATTTTCTCGCTGTTCTCTATTTCTACCAACTCTTCGTATTTCATTTGCCGTTTCTCCGTAATGTTTCCCTGTAGGATATAGGCGGTCTACCGTGTTTGCCAATCCTTAACAATGGGTTAATGATACATAAAATTTTATGAAAATGAAAATGTTTTAGAAAGTATTGAATAATTTCAATCAGTTAACAAAAAACCGCCCCGACATGTGACGGAGCGGTTTTTTTTCAATAAGTCCCTTAGCGGGAATAGAATTCGACGATGAGGTTCGGTTCCATCTGTACCGGATACGGCACATCTTCGAGGTGAGGAACGCGAATATATGTCGCTTTCATAGCTTTGAAGTCCACATCAACATATTCAGGAACTTCGCGCTCAGGCTGCTGTACGGATGTAATCACCATAGGAATGTTTTTGCCCTTTTCACGGACTTCGATCACATCACCCGGCTTAACCTGGTATGAAGGAATGTTTACGACCTGACCGTTAACAGTCACGTGCTTGTGGCTGATGAACTGGCGGGATGCAAATACAGTCGGCACAAAACATGCGCGGTAGATAACAGCATCCAGACGGCGCTCAAGCAAACCGATAAGGTTTTGACCTGTGTCGCCTTTCAGACGGTCGGCTTCTTTGTAGTAACGGCGGAATTGTTTCTCGCCAATGTTACCGTAGTAGCCTTTCAGCTTCTGCTTTGCCATCAACTGCTGACCGTAGTCGGACAGCTTGCCGCGGCGCTCACCGTGCATACCGGGGCCTTTTTGGCGCAGATTATAAGGAGATTTCGGGCGACCCCACAGGTTACAAGCCAAACGGCGGTCGATTTTGTGTTTCGCGGATTGACGCTTACCACTCATGATTAAAGTCCTTTCATAGACGTTTTAAAAAGTTTCATTTATGTCCCGATCGCTCTTTCGAGGCTGAGTTCCACTCAACAAGGCCATACGCCTTTTCTCAGGAATGAGGGGATTTATAAGGATTTTTGCGGTCTTGTCAAAGGTTTTATGGCTTCCGGACTGTGTCCAAGGCAGTATCCGCCGGAATTTTACACCGGAAGTGGTAAACCGGATAAAACTCGGAAGAGCTCTGCTCGTCATCCAGCGCTATAAGATATCTCAAACGAATCTCATATTGCTCAGGCGCGGCCTCCTCTTCTACCAGTTTATTGATGGCGGCAACGATCCTTTGTCTGGCCAGCGCATAATGTTCATGCTCGCCCACGAAGCCGGATGTGTCGTATAGATCAACGTTTAAATCGCGCTGCACTTTCTGAAAACAAAAATCGTATAGAGGTTTTAATTGAGCCTTCTCCTCCGTATCCGGCGGATTACACGCAAATAGCGCGAGGCAAAGTAATAGGCTGAGGACTGGTTTCATAGCTATTGGCACCTTCGACACACTGTTTGTTTAGTTGTTTTTTCAGAAACACACTCAATTTAAAGTTCAAAAGCTGTATTAAGCGCTGGACAGCAGCGCATACGATGACTAGCTTACCGCCTTGTCGAAAACGTTAGCATTCAACGTCTAACGTATTCTATTGCTTTACTATCAAACTTTTAACCTCCGACCAAGCCACGAACTTTTATGCTGCGATATATAAAACGTTTTAGATTAACCCAAAACCCGAAAGCGGACATCCTATCCGGTCTTACCGTTGCTCTGGCGCTCGTGCCCGAAGCCATCGCCTTTGCATTTGTGGCCGGGGTCGAACCTTTGGTGGGGTTATACGCAGCGTTTTTCGTAGGCCTGATCACCTCCGTTTTCGGCGGACGCAGTGGCATGATCTCAGGCGCGACCGGCGCTATGGCGGTGGCCATGGTTGGTCTTGTACTGGCCTATGGTGTCGAATATCTGTTCGCAACGATTGTGATTACCGGGCTTATCCAGATTCTTGCAGGTGTGCTCCATCTCGGTAAATTTATACGTCTTGTTCCGCATACTGTGATGCTCGGTTTTGTGAACGGACTGGCCATCGTTATCTTTCTTGCGCAACTCGGCCAGTTCAAAGCCGCCAAGGCAGTCGAGGAAACGACGACGGACGCGCACGCATCGGACGGTGGTCATAGCGCGATAGATGTGTTGTTCAATGGCGGCTGGTTGCAAGGCGAACAAATGAGCCTCATGGTCGGGCTGACGGTTTTGACCATGGCGATTATCTGGTTTTTGCCGAAATTACCAAAGGTCGGCAAGCTGATCCCTGCCCCGCTGGCTTCTATTATAATCGTCTCTGCGCTTGTTATCGGCTTTGATCTGGATACGCGCACCGTTGGTGATCTGGCCAGTGTTGCCGGCGGATTGCCCGAATTTCATATCCCGATGGTGCCTTTGACGCTTGAAACACTGATGATTGTTCTGCCCGTCGCCTTTACACTGGCGGCAATCGGACTGATCGAAAGCTTGCTGACTCTTACGCTCATTGACGAGATCACCCAGACACGTGGCCGCACATCGCAGGAATGTGTAGGCCAAGGGCTTGCTAACCTGACATGCGGTTTCTTTGGCGCTATGGGTGGGTGTGCGATGATCGGGCAGTCCATGATCAACATGGAATCCGGCGGACGAGGCCGTTTATCAGGCATTACCGCTGCCTTGGCCCTGCTCGGCTTTATCCTGTTTACATCACAATGGATCGAGATGATCCCGCTAGCGGCTCTGACTGGTTTGATGATGATGGTGGTTATTGCGACATTCGCGTGGGCATCTTTGCGCCTCATCAACAAAATCCCTAAAGAAGATCTTTTTGTCATCGCGCTCGTGACGGGATTGACTGTCGCTTACGACCTTGCATTGGCCGTGATTGTCGGCGTGATTGTTTCCGCTCTGGTTTACGCATGGAAATCCGCACATCACATATGGGTTGTTGAGGCCCGCGCCGAGGACAGCGGCAACAAGGTGTACCAACTCTACGGCCCGCTTTTCTTCGGTTCTATTGCCAAATTCCGCGACCTCTTCAAGCCGTCGGAAGAAGACGAGGACGAGATCGTCATCGACTTCCAGAACGCACGTGTTTGGGACCACTCAGCATTGGAAGCGATTGATGCGCTCGCGCTTAAATACAAAGAAGCGGGTAAAACGCTGCACCTCGTTCACCTCAGCCCCGACTGTCAGCTGTTGCTTAAAAACGCAAAAGATCTGGTGGAAGTGAATACGATCGAAGACCCGCATTATGGTGTGGTCGTTGACTATTCCGAGCGGATAGAGAAGTCCTAGCTAGCACTGAGGAAGCTGGTGGGCCCGGGGAGACTTGAACTCCATTCGCCTTGCGAATTGTCTTTTTAATTTTCGGGAGTTCACTTCATCGTGCAGGCTGAACGACCCTAAAGATAATCATCGTGAGGAAGCTGGTGGGCCCGGGGAGACTTGAACTCCCGACCAATCCGTTATGAGCGGACTGCTCTAACCAGCTGAGCTACAGGCCCTTCAGCGCTTCCATATACTAGGTTTAAGCCGATGTTGGAAGCTCTTTTCCTTTTATAATATCAGGATCAGGCGTTTTCACCACCATCATAAACAGCGCAGCAACCATCAACAGGAAAACAAGCCACCAACTTTGCCAAAGGTTGAACGTAATGCTCGCAATAAACATGAGGACAGCAAGGGCGGAAAATGCCGTGCGCTTAGTCCGTACATTCTCAATGCCGTAAATACTTTTCATCAACAAGCCTATACCGATCAAAGCAAATACTGCTCCAAGCATTCCGAATTCAATCCATATTTGCAGAATAAAGCTGTGTGGATGGATCGGATTTACTTCAGGTAGGAAAACCTTTGCAGAATCAAAGCCATCAAAGGAGCGCGTAAATTCTATACCGTGACCGATAAAGGGAGATGCCCAAATTTCACGGCTGATATAATCCCATATTTCTAGCCTGTGGGCCGCATAGGCCTGCTGCATATATT
>JAESRE010000026.1 GCA_016764775.1 Alphaproteobacteria bacterium | reverse complement strand
TTTCGCGCCTTTGGCGTATTCAACCAAACGGTCGGGGGTGCGGTGGGCGGAGACAATCTTTACTTCGTGCGGAATGTTAAGGCCATGAAGGATCTCGTGGGCCTCTTTCATTGTTTCCCAATCTGATTGGGAACCCATAATAATGCCGACTTGCGGGTTAGGATCGCTGTGTGTCATGAGAGCTTTATAAGGGAGGGGAAAGGATTAGGCAATAATATCGTCGATTAAAGCTGATTCAATCTGTTGAATCATGTCTTTAAGCCACAATTTCTTCTTCTTTAGTTGTTGCATATGAAAAAGATTAACGGGCTGGTTGCTCGTTAATGCACGCTCAATTACCTCGTCGAGCGCTTTATGCTCGCTCTTGTATTCCGCGAGTTTCAATTGCAGTTCTTCTTGATCTTCCATCGGAGAGAAATCGTACACTATTTTTACCCAATTTAAAAATCAATCTTAGCATATAATCACTTGTTTGATAACAAAAAACACAAATCATTGCTGTGCAACATCAGGAATGCTATCTTTTTGTTTCTTAAACCCAAATCTTAAGTCTTTAAGGGTCATTTCATGAGCAAAACTATCGGGATTTTAACAAGTGGCGGAGATTGCGCCGGACTGAATGCTGTTATGCGCGCTGTGGTGTGCAGGGCGGATTCATTGGGCTGGACCGTGATCGGTATTGAAAACGGTACGGCGGGCCTTCTGGAAGATCCTTACCGTGTTAGAAAGCTGCATCCCGATGATTTTGACGGTTTTGTTATGCGCCGTGGCGGTACGATTCTGGGCACAACGAACAGCCGTAACCCGTTTCAATACGAAATGGACGATGGTGAAGTTAAGGACCGTTCCGATGAGGTGATTGCTGCATTGAAGGATCTGGGTATTGAAGCCCTGATCGGTATTGGTGGAGACGGGAGTTTCGATATCTTGAGCCGTTTGGCCGAAAAGGGCGGCATCAACATGGTTGGTGTTCCTAAGACCATCGATAATGATTTGTATATGACGGACTTGTCGGTCGGGTTTGATACGGCTGTTGAAGTTGCCACCGAAGCTCTGGATCGTTTGCAGCCTACCGCGGCCAGTCATGACCGTGTGATGATTCTGGAAGTTATGGGGCGTGATGCAGGGCACATTGCCTTAAGCGCAGGGATAGCAGGCGGTGCGGACGTAATCCTGATTCCCGAGATACCCTATACAATCGAAGGGATCGCGAAAAAGATACAAGCCGTCAAAGACAGTGGGCGTAACTTTGCCCTAGTTATCGTGTCCGAGGCCGTGAAAACGCCCGATGGTAAGAAGCATGAGGTTGTATATTACGGTGGTGAGACGCGTTACGGCGGAATTGGTGAGTTTTTAGGTCCTAAGATTGCCGAAGCGACAGGCTTTGAAACACGCGTGACTGTATTGGGGCATGTGCAGCGTGGTGGTAATCCTACGCATAATGACCGTTTGCTGGCGCAGGCTCTGGGCGTAAAGGCGGTAGACCTTATAGAGGCAGGCGAATATGGCAAAATGGTTGCATGGCAGAACAGGGCGGCGGTTGCGGTTCCGATTCAAGACGCCATTAAAGAGTGTCGTATTGTGAAAAAAGACGGGTTTCTTGTTCATACTGCCCGCTCGCTCGGAATCTCTTTTGGTGATTAAACCAGTTGATACGCAAGCATTTTTCGCGTTACTTTATTGAGGGAGTAAACACCGCCTATGCTTTATGTCGAACAATCTCTAGGTCCTGAAGAAGAGCTCGTCCATGTTGGGGCTTTCCACTGGATGTATACTTTGCAGGCTTTCATGTCGATTGTCTGGGGGATGGTTATCAGTTTGATGATCGTTGTTGGGGCGGTCTTTATTTACAAGAAAATGGGATGGTTTCCGCCTGATCTGCCGCTGCATGAGGGAATCCAGTATTTGCACCCCGGTGTGCGTATCGGGGCGTTTGTTGCGTTTGTCCTCGGTTTGTTGAGCTTTGCGCAGATGATGGTGATTAAAGCCACAACAGAGATTGCGATTACCAATACGCGCCTTGTGTACAAGCGCGGTCTGGTTGCGCGTCATGTCGGCGAAATGAGCATCGATCGTATTGAAGGTGTGAATGTTTTGCAGACAATTTTGGGACGTATTTTTAATTACGGACGTTTGGCTATTCGCGGTATGGGTATCGGCGAGGTGGTCTTACCGCCGATCGAAGACCCGATTACGTTTAGACAGGCGATTGAAAAAGCCCGCGCAATATAAGTGATAAGGATTTTACATGACTGACGATTCCGTTTTGCCCAAACAGTCCAGGCCCAAGAAAGGTCGTGGCGACCGTGTGAATATCGATAACATGTTGGTCAAGGGCGAGCAGGTTGTCATAGAAGGCGTTATTCACTGGGGGATATACTGGAAAGCGACGGCCGTTTTTATCATGGCGATTTTCGTGGCGCTGCTGGTTTTTGAGCTTGGCGTATTGCTTGGTATTGCCGCGCTGGCGTTTTTTGCTTACGCGGTGATCAAGAAGCAGATCCTCATGCTGGTGCTGACCAATAAGCGAATGTTCTTCCGCTACGGTATCCTGCAGATTGACGTGGTTGATATGCGCTTTTCCAAGATTGAAAGTGTCGAGATTGAGCGGATGCCGCCCGGTTATCTTATGGGTTATTCCAATGTCGTGATCATGGGTACTGGTCAGCGCTATGTGGTGATTCCATATGTGGCGAACGGTCCAGAAATTCGTCAGGCGTATAATCGCATGACTCTGGCTGATGAAGAGCTGGACAAAGAAGAAGACGAATAAGCACCGTTTACCTTTTCCATTATTTATGATTAAAAAAATCCTCAAACGAAGGACTTGATTATGTACGACGAAAAACGCGCACACCCGAATGGCTGGGACAAGGATAAGCTTGTATCCCGTTATGTGACCGAAGGCCCAGAAAGTGCACCGCACCGCGCTTATTACTATGCGATGGGGCTCACGGAAGAAGAAATTCACCAGCCGTTGGTTGGTGTCGCGACATGCTGGAACGAGGCGGCGCCTTGTAACATCGCGCTGTCCCGTCAGGCGCAGGCCGTGAAGATTGGTGTTAGCGAGCACAAGGGCACACCGCGTGAATTTACGACGATTACTGTGACAGACGGTATTGCGATGGGGCATGAAGGCATGCGTTCTTCACTGGCTTCACGCGAAGTGATTGCGGATTCCGTTGAGTTGACGATGCGTGGACATTGCTATGATGCGTTGGTCGGTCTTGCCGGTTGTGACAAGTCTCTGCCGGGGATGATGATGGTCATGGTTCGCCTGAACGTGCCTTCCATCTTCATGTATGGCGGTACGATTCTGCCCGGTAAATTCCGTGGCGAGGATGTTGATATTGTGAACGTATTCGAAGGCGTTGGTAAGCACTCCAAAGGCGAGTTTACTGATGATGACCTGAAAGAGCTGGAATGTGTTGCGTGTCCATCCGCCGGTGCGTGTGGTGGTCAGTTCACAGCCAACACGATGGCGTGTGTGTCAGAAGCTATGGGATTGGCTTTACCGCATTCAGCCGGTGCGCCTGCGCCGTATGAGTCGCGTGATGAATATGCCAAGGCTTCGGGCGAAGCCGTGATGAATCTGATTAAAAACGGTGGTCCGTATCCGCGTGATGTCGTGACCCGTAAAAGCCTCGAAAATGCGGCAGCGATTGTGGCGGCAACAGGTGGTTCAACCAATGCTGCCCTGCATTTGCCGGCAATCGCACATGAGGCAGGTATTGACTTTAATTTGTTTGATGTTGCCGAGATTTTCAAGAAGACTCCATTGATCGCGAATTTGCGCCCGGGTGGTAAATATGTCGCCAAAAACCTGTTTGATATTGGCGGTGTTGGCGTTGTCATTAAGGAACTGCTCGATAACGGTCACATGCATGGTGACTGCATAACCGTTACGGGTAAAACGTTGGCTGAAAATTACGCCGATGTAACCTTGCCCGAAGATCAGGATGTTGTTTTCCCGTGTTCGAACCCGATCCGCCCGACTGGCGGTGTTGTCGGCTTGAAAGGCAATCTTGCGCCTGAAGGGGCGATTGTGAAGATCGCAGGCTTGGAAGAGCTTCAATTTGAAGGTCCGGCCCGTGTGTTTGATGGTGAACAGGCCGCGTTTGATGCCGTTCAGGCCCGTGAGTATGAAGAGGGCGAAGTTATTGTCATTCGCCAAGAGGGCCCGAAAGGTGGTCCGGGTATGCGTGAGATGCTGTCTACGACAGCGGCATTGTACGGGCAGGGCGCGAAGGTTGCTTTGATCACGGATGGTCGTTTTTCCGGCGGCACGCGTGGTTTCTGCATCGGGCATGTCGGACCTGAGGCTGCTGTCGGCGGTCCTATCGGCTTGCTGAAAGATGGTGACATCATCAGCATCGACGCAGATAAGGGTACTCTCGAAGTGCGTGTCAGTGACGAAGAGCTCGAAAACCGCCGTAAGGACTGGAAGCCGCGGAAGACAAATTACAACAGTGGCGCATTACAGAAGTATGCGGCTCTGGTTGGTCCGGCACGCGACGGTGCGGTGACGCATTCGGGTGCTAAGGAAGAAACACACACATTTGTTGATCTTTAGGGCCTAACGTCGCTTTATTGCACGGAAACTTAACCCTTTTGTGCTAGACTTATTTAAGAAGAGTGAATCATTCTTAAGTAAGTCATGCCACGTATGAATTTCAAAAAAATCGGTCTTATGCTGTGTGCGAGTACATTTGCGCTCACGGTCACCCCTGTATCACCAGCTCTTGCGGATCGCATTGCCGATTACGGCAATATTTCGTCTGAAGCATTGCTACAACAAAATGCGGGTATAGCAGGCTCAATTGAAGCGCTTTTGCGTTCGGGCGGCGCTCCCGATTTCTTAAGTAACCCCGCAGCCACAGCTGATTTCTATGCGCAACGCGCATACGAACCATTATGGGTCAGCTCGTCGCGCGTGCAATCGGATGCTGATGATTTGCTGGATGCTGTTAAAGATAGCTGGAAGCATGGGTTAAACCCGTATTCATATAATCTGGAAGCTATTGATGCGCGGATGGATAGCCGGGATCAGGAAAGTCTGGCGCAGCTGGAGCTTATACTGACCGATTCATATATCCGGCTCGGGCATGATCTGAGCGGTATACGTGTGAATCCTGCGAGCTTGAAGTCGCACAGGAAGTTCTGGAAACAGCCGCTGCCTGCCGAGGAATTACTTTATAATTTGAGTAGAAATCGCCGTGATGTTGATGACCTGATTGAAGGTTACGCACCGCAAGGGCGCACATATAAGACCTTGCAAGAGGAGCTGGTCAGGCTTGTTGATGAGGAGCCGGAACCGTATGAAGCATATTTGCCGATACGTGTGCAGGGGCTTTTGCATCCTGCGGCTAGAGATCCGGGTGTTCCCGCGCTGCGTGCCCGTTTAGGTGTTGATGCCCCGCAGACGGAGGATGAATATCTTTACGATGACACGCTCTCCGCGGCGGTTATCCAGTTTCAAAGAGAAAACGACTTAACGGATGACGGTATAGTCGGGAAGCAGACATTGGCTATCCTGAATAAATCCCGCAAGGACCAGATTAATCAGGTCATTGCCAATCTTGAACGTCTTCGGTGGGTTGAGGACGAAAAGCCGGCTGATTTTGTTGTTGTGAACATTCCGTCGGCGACGCTCTGGGCGGTGGAGAATAATCAGGTTGCGTTTGAAATGCCGGTGATTGTCGGCCGTGAACAAAGACCGACAAATATCTTCAGAACCGAGATCACGGGTATTCGCTTGAACCCCGATTGGACCGTTCCACCGACGATCAAGCAGGAAGACATTATCCCGAAACTGCAGGAAGACCCTGAGTATTTGACGCTAAAGGGTATGCAGCTCATTAGTGGACGCGGTGACGGTGCAATGACCCTCGACCCCAGTATTCTGGATTGGGAAAATATTACGAATGATGAATTAAAAGGTATCCGCATGGTACAGGTTCCGGGGGATAATAATCCTCTTGGGCGATACCGTGTTCACATGCCGAACAGCTACAATATCTATCTTCATGACACGAATGAGCGATATTTGTTCGAGAAAGCATCTCGTGCGATTTCGTCCGGCTGTATTCGTATGAAAGACCCAAAACGTATGGCTGACTTCATTTTGAAGCGTAAAGACGGTTGGAATGAGGGGCGGACAGACGGTGTTCTGGACAGTCGAAAGAAGACAGATTTGTATATCCAGCGGACTATACCGGTTTATGTTCTCTATTACACCACATGGCTGGATTCAGATGGGCGTGTTATCTATGGTCAGGATTTGTACGATTTTGACGAAAATTTGATAAAAATGCTCCGAGATATTGACGGAATATTCATTCCTGTGGATAATACTTAGATTATGGGATGTAATTAATTTTAATTTTACCCATGACAAACAGGGAAAATTTCTTTACCCCTTTACTCGTTCGAAATTTCTGGTAGGTACTACTACTCGCTAATATATAAAAAATAGGTAAAAGATGACGATCCAAAACATTGTTTCTGGCAATGACAGTTCTAATTTGGTTGATCGCCGTGACGTATTGAAGATGGGGTTGGCCGGAGTTCTGGCCACTACGATTCCACTCGGTTTTGCTACGGATGCGCAAGCGCGTAACAACACATGGCGCATCGGCTTTCGTAATGCTCATACAGGTGACAGTTTTAACGGTGTTTACCGCGTAGGTAACAAGTATATGCCCGAAGCTTTCGAGCGTATGAATTACGTCCTTCGCGATTTCAGAACAGGCGAAGTCTTCCCGATGGACCCGCGTGTTATCGATATTATGGCTTTGGTACAGCAAAAGGCCAAGCAGCGCACTCCAGTTGAAGTTCTCTCCGGTTACCGCAGCCCGAAGACAAATGCACGTCTTCGCAAGAACACAAGCGGCGTAGCCCGCAATTCATTCCATATGTACGGCCAGGCGATTGACCTGCATATCAAGGGTTACCGCACAAGCAAGCTGCGTGAAATTGCTATGGGTCTTAAGGCTGGCGGCGTTGGCTACTACCCGAAAAGTGATTTCATTCATGTGGATACAGGCGCGGTTCGCAGCTGGTAATTTACTTTAAGTAATCCGCTTTATCATTTAAAAATAATACGCTAGAGTGCAGCCTTCTTAAGTTGATTTAGGGAGGCTGTTTTGATTCTGATTGCTTTAGGCGCTAACTTGCCGAGCCGTTTTGGTGAGCCGGAGCAGACGTTGAAGCGTGCTGTGGCCGATATTCAGGCCCGTGGTATACGGGTGATCAAGCAATCCAGTATCTGGAAAACCGCTCCCGTACCCGTTTCCGACCAGCCTTGGTATCGTAACGCCGTTATTCGCGTAGAGACAAACCTGCCTGCGCTTGCGTTGTTAGACGTATTGCATGACATTGAAGCTGATTTTGGCCGTGTTCGTACTGAAAAGAATGCTTCGCGGCTACTGGATCTCGATTTATTGGCCTATAACACCGATATAATCAAAGAAGAGGACGTTTTTGTGCCTCATCCCCGTATGCATAACCGTGCTTTCGTGTTAAAGCCGTTACAGGAAGTTGCCCCGCAGTGGATTCATCCTGTATTAAGCCGTTCTGTTGCCGATTTGATCAAAGATTTGCCCCAGAACGATGGTAGTGAAAAATCCCTCCCGCTTGCTGCTTAATTTAAAATGACCCGTAAACGCACCGTCCCAGAAACGCACCGTTTTGCCCATGGTCCGCACATTATGGGGGTGGTCAACGTGACACCCGACAGTTTTTCAGACGGCGGAGAGTTTTTAAATGCTGACAAGGCGATAGAGCACGGTCTTCAATTGTTCAATGAAGGTGCAGCCATTTTGGACATTGGTGGCGAGTCCACGCGACCGGGTGCAGAAGTTGTTGATGTAGAAGAGGAAATCCGCCGTGTAGTTCCTGTAATCGAAGGATTGGCATCTGAATTAAAGGGCAAGGGTGTTGATATATCCATCGACACACGTAATGCGAAAACTATGGAGGCCGCGTTAAAAGCCGGGGCTACGGCTTTAAACGATATCAGCGGTTTAGAGCATGATGTTGATAGTCTTGATGTGGCCGCAGAGGCACAGGTTCCCGTGTTTTTGATGCATATGGCGGGTAATCCGCAGGTGATGCAAAAAAAACCGAGTTATAACAATGTAGTTGATGAAGTTTTTCAATATTTACAAGAGCGTATATCTATATGTGAAGCGCGCCGTATCGATGCTAGCTTGCTTATTTGTGATCCCGGTATAGGTTTTGGCAAGACAGTTGAGCATAATTTGCTACTACTCAGAAATATAAAGCATTTTCATGATTTGGGCGTGCCTGTGCTGCTCGGGACAAGCAGAAAAAGTTTTATTGGCAAGATTTCGAATGATGAACCGGCCGATGAACGGATTCCGGGTTCACTGTCTTCGGCGATTTGGGGACTGTCACAAGGGGTGCAAATTTTTCGCGTGCACGATGTTAAGGAAACTGTGCAGGCGTTTAAAATTTACGATGCGATCGCTTCGGTCAAAGAGGCTTCGTAAATTTCAGACGGAGATTTTTTCAAACTCTGTGTTTCTTCGCAAAAACGGTAATCAAAAACATCCCATGGAAAATGGGTTTTATTGTCATTCGGGAAAAATCCGTATAAATGCGCATTTTCAAAGCGGCCGGGTGTATCCACACCGTGAATTTCACCAAATGCGCGCATAACACCGCCGTGGCACACGATCAAAATCGGGTCAGGATAGGCGTTGATAGCTTTGGCTTTTCCGCGTTTGACCCGTTCAAAGAACTCTTCTGCCGTCTCACCTTCGGGAATATCGGGCCATGTTGTGAACAGCTCCTGACATTCATCATAAGGGGCGCCTTCCAATATGCCGGCATGAAGCTCGGCCAGATCCGCATCTTCGAACAGCTCGACATTCAGCACTTCATTAATAATGGTGGCCGTGTCGCGTGCGCGTGAGAGATGACTGTGAAAAATGGCGCTCGGCTTTATTTTCAGCGCGCTTATAACATTCTGTACGTCATAGGCTTGCTGCCTTCCTATATCCGTTAACGGGGAATCCATGCTGCCCGCCATTATGCGGGCGGCGTTGGCTTCGGTCTGGCCGTGACGGATCATGTAGAAAGGTTTATTAGGCAACATCTCGTTGTTTCTTTTCACTTTTTTACTGCGTTGCTGCGCATCTTAAATAGGGGTTTCTATTCTTCGCTGCTTGCGTCTGCTAAAAAACTGAAACCAAACAACGTATTGATAGAAAATAACATTTTTCTACAAAACGACAAGGGCGCTGTTCATATCTTCCAGCACGGCGACAATGCTTTGCGCGGCCAGCATCGAGCTTTTCGGGTTAGCCGGGTCAGGCATGTTCGAGACTTTAGAGGTGATCGTGCTGTACGTACCTGTAACTTCGAATTCATGCGAATTGCCCTTTGCATCCGGATCGGCCCAGATTTCTACACGCGTATTCTCCGGCCCCGTACCTGCCAGGGAGAGTGTTGCGGCGACATTTACATTGGCGGGGAAGCCCTTTGCGGCCTCTAAAGCGTTGCCTTCAAAGATTCGGGTCATTTCGGTGATAGAGGCTAAATCTATCCCCATTTCTTCCACATAGGGTGCGCCGGAAAAACCGCGTGGATGTTTCGTTGACTTGATTTTAGAATTCAAGATACCGAGCTTGGACAATGATTTTACACCATCTATTCCTGACAAGGCGCCGGAGGGGACCAAAATGCGACTGTTAGTCGTTTTGTGGATATCTGAAATCTCCGGGTACATAAGCAAAGCGCAACTAGAGATCAAAACAAGGGTCTTTTGCCTTTTGAGGGTGATTTCGGCGAGTTCGGGGACCGCTTTCGGGGGAAGGGCTTCGACGATGATGTCACAGTGTTCTGCCAGCTTCTCGAAGCTCATTAACGGGATGTCGAATTCGTCTTTGGCTTCCAGATCACTGGACGCGATCCATTCAAGCCCGTCTATACCTTTAACCAAAGCGCGTCCCACGGCACTTCCTATTGCGCCTAAGCCTGCAATACCTACTGTCTGTGTCATTTTGCCAGTTCTCTTAGTTTTTCAAGGGTTGTGTCCGCGACATCGATTTCGCCCGCGGCTAAATTCTTGTGTAATGTGGATGCTGAGCGCTCGCCCGCGACGCTGATATGGTCAATGCCCGGTATGCGCTCGGCATTTTTGATTTTGCTCAAAGCTTCGGCGATGTCTTTATAAAAAGGAGCATGTCCCATAGCCTTCGGATCGATGGCGATGATGAATAAACCGTCTTCATCACACAGGTCTTTCTTGATGGCTTTGGCGCCAATCAACGGACCCGCCATAAGTTCAATCATGAGACCAAGGGAAAACCCCTTATAGCCTGCAAGTGGCAGTATAGCGCCGTCATCGGCATCTTCTGGGTTGGTTGACGGTGAACCGGTTTCGTCAATCATGACCCCCTCCGGTACAGGTTCGCCTTTGGCTTTATGGACCATAATCTTGCCGTAGGCGTACGCGGATGTGGCGAGGTCGGCTATTAAATGCTGACCGTTTTCACCGGGCATGCATACACCGATCGGGTTGGTGCCGATCATGCGTTCTTTCGAACCCGGAGGAGAAACAAGCGCAATGGAGTTACAGCCCATAAAGGCGATCAGTCCTTCATCGACGAAACGGCGAAGGTAATAGGCCATGGAGCCTGATGAGGCGATGTAATTGTGTATACCGACCAGTGCGATACCATGCTCTTTGGCCCGTTTAATGCTTTCAGTCATGGCCGTGTGGCCCGCGACTGCACCGTTTTGGCTTTTAGCATTGAACCGCAAAAGAGACCCTGAATCGTGTTCTATTTCAGCATCTTGCTGGGCAGCATGGTTCTTTTGTGCACTTTTAACGGCTTCTATGACCCGTACCATGCCGTGCGATGCCTTGCCGGATAATTCGTTTTCCCAGTAATGGTCGGCGACGATTGCCGCGTCCTGTTCGCGCAGGCCTGCATTTACAAGCGCGCGTTCGGACAGTGTTTTCAATTCGTCTGTGGAGATGTTTGCCATAAATGTATGCTTACCCTCGCTTTCAGAGCATAGAAAGCATATTTTGAAAGACATGGAAAGTTGGAAAGATCAGGGGATTGTGCTCTCGGCCCGTCCGCATGGCGAGAACGGGGCGATTGTGTCGTTACTGACCGAAGAGCAGGGGCGGCATGCAGGATATGTGCGCGGGGCGCAGGGAACCAAGCTGCGCGGTTCTTTAGAGGTCGGGAACATTGTTGACGCGAGTTGGCAAAGCCGTACCAGCGACTCGCTTGGCTCATTCTCTCTGGAGTTATCGCGCGGGACGGCGGCGCTGTTTATGCAGGACCCCATAAAGCTGTCTGCGCTGCAATCTGCGTGCGCGTTGTGTGATGAGGCTTTACCCGAGCGGGAAAAGCATGCGGGGCTTTATCATGGCCTTTGTGCGCTGTTTGAAACGCTTGAAAGCGATATCTGGGGTGCGGCCTATGTTATGTGGGAGATTGCGTTCCTGAAAGAACTCGGGTTCTCACTTGATCTGACGCAATGCGCAGGCGGCGGGGATAATGGCGCTTTAACCTATGTCAGCCCGAAGACAGGGCGAGCGGTAAGTGCGGAGCAAGGAGAGCCCTATAAGGATAAGCTGCTCAACCTGCCGCCGTTTTTAAAACCTGAGTCGGGTGAGATTAACGAGCAAGGCGTATTAGAGGGGCTGCGTATGACCGGATATTTTCTGGAGCATTGGGTTTTTACACATCATTCACGCGGCGTTCCGCCAGCACGCTTGCTTTTTCAAGAGCGATTTGCCAAAACTGTTGAGTCATCACACTTAGAAGAAAATAAAGAGTACCATGCCGCAGGATAATTCCGCCGCCGAAACCGAACATAATATTGTAGACCAGCCCTTTAACGAGCTTCTCTCCGACAGGTATCTGTCATACGCACTTTCCACGATTATGAGCCGATCGCTGCCTGATGTGCGCGACGGTATGAAGCCTGTGCATCGCCGTTTGATGTATGCGATGTACCAGCTGAAGCTCAACCCCGCAGGTGCACCGAAGAAATCCGCCCGTGTGGTCGGTGATGTAATCGGTAAATTCCACCCACACGGTGATACGGCTGTGTATGACGCGATGGTGCGTTTGGCGCAGGACTTTGCTCAGCGTTACCCGCTCGTCGACGGGCAGGGGAACTTCGGTAACATTGACGGCGATAATGCGGCCGCTATGCGTTACACGGAAGCACGTTTGACCGATGTGGCGTTGCTATTACTCGAAGGTATTGAAGAGAACGCGGTAGATTTCCGTCCTACTTACGACGGTTCTGAGAATGAGCCTGTCGTGCTGCCCGGTGCGTTCCCGAATTTGCTGGCCAATGGCTCAAGCGGTATCGCCGTGGGTATGGCGACATCGATCCCGCCACATAACGTCGCCGAGCTGTGCGGTGCGATGGAAGTCATGCTGGACAATAAAGATGTCAGCGTGGCGGAACTGGTTGATATTGTCGGCGGACCTGACTTCCCGACAGGCGGGACGTTGGTCGAGGACAAAGCCGATATCGTTAATGCGTATGAGACCGGCAAGGGGGCTTTCCGCGTTCGTGCGAAGTGGGAGAAGGAAGACCTGAAACAAGGGGCGTACCAACTCGTTGTCACCGAAATTCCGTATCAGGTACAGAAATCAAAGTTGATCGAGAAGATTGCCGATCTGATCACGACCAAGAAATTGCCGATGCTGGATGATGTTCGGGATGAATCGGCGGAAGATATCCGTCTCATTCTGGTGCCAAAGAACCGCAATGTTGACCCGACGTTGCTGATGGAGGCGTTGTTCCGCAATACTGACCTTGAGAGCCGTTTTTCACTGAATATGAACGTGCTGGAAGACGGTCTGGTACCCCGTGTCATGAACCTGAAAGAGGTCTTGCAGGCGTGGATGAACCACCAGAAAGACGTGCTGGTTCGCCGCTCACAACACCGTCTTGAGAAGGTTATTCACCGCCTCGAAGTTCTGGAAGGGTATCTGGTTGTTTACCTCAATATTGATGAGGTTATTCGGATTATCCGTTTTGAGGACGATCCTAAAGCCGAGTTGATGAAGAAATTCAAACTGTCCGAGGTACAGGTCGAAGCCATTCTGAACTTGCGTTTGCGCCGTTTGCACAAGTTGCAGGAGATGGAGATCAGGGGCGAGCATGAAGAATTAAGTGCAGAGAAGGAAGAGCTAGAAAAGCTTATTGGCTCTAATGCCCGTCAATGGACGAAGGTGAAGAAGCAAATTAAGGCGCTCGGTAAACAGTTCGGTGAGGATACCGATCTGGGTGCCCGCAGAACTGTTCTGGGTGAACCGCCTGCACCTATAGCTGTGGATCTGGATGAAGCTATGATCGAGAAGGAGCCGATCACGATTGTTTGCTCCAAACAGGGCTGGGTGCGTGCCATGAAAGGCCACGGGCTGGATGCCAAGAATTTCAAATACAAGGATGGTGATAAGGAAGGCTTCGTGCTGGAGGCGCAGACGACGGATAAGTTGCTCGTCTTCGGTACAAACGGGCGTTTCTTTACCATCGGATGCGATAAATTGCCGCCCGGGCGCGGGTTTGGTGAGCCGATCCGTATTATGGTCGATTTGCCGAATGAGAGCGATATCACCGACATGATGCTGTACCAGCCCGAGCAGAAGATATTGGTCGCGGCGAGCAGCGGTCACGGCTTTATTGTGAAAAGCGATGACGTGTTGGCACAAACCAAGAACGGTAAGCAGATCCTTAATGTTAAAGGCAAGGTGAAAGCCATGCTGTGTAAGTTGGTGGATGAGAAGGACGATCATATTGCGACTATCGGTAAGAACCGCAAGATGCTGGTCTTCCCGCTAGATGAATTGCCCGAAATGAGCCGTGGTAAGGGCGTGATCCTGCAGAAGTTCAAGGATGGCGGATTATCAGATGCCAAGACCTTTAACTGGGAAGAGGGGCTCGAATTCAAATACGGCACAGGCATGACCGTAGTTGAGGATCTAAACCCATGGGTCGGTAAGCGCGCCGGTGCCGGGCGTTTGCCGCCAAACGGATTCCCCAAGAATAACGCGTTCGATTAAGAGAAACCCTCTCTAGAAAAGGAAAACCCCGGAAATAGCTTCCGGGGGTTTAGTTAAGGGGGAGGAGAGTTTATTCGTTACAAAGCTATTGCTTTGGTGCTTTCTCATTTAAGTAGAAATCTTTAGTCTGCGTTGATCACACCGTTGATTTGCCGCAGTTTATCCAGAGATAAAGGCTTGGTTATAAAGAGCTTTACCGCTTCGAACTTTAATGCATCAGCCTTGTCCGTGTTTAATTCAGACGATGTCAGTATCACTACTGGTGCGTTGCGTTGACGGGTGTAGGAGTAATTCTCCAGAAACTGTAGTCCGTTCATTAAAGGCATATTCAGGTCGAGCAAAATGAGGTCGGGCTTGAAGTTTGTTTTTAAAAACTCGAGAGCCTCTTTTCCGTGGTAGGTTTTAAAAATTGTAACAGACGGATCGAAAACCTCGATGAGGCTCTCGCTCAAGAAGTGGTCCGCCTCCGAGTCATCAACCAACAATATTTTTTTCATGATTTTTGCCCTCTTTATCGCCTTGTCCGAGACTAGACCGTTGCTTGCTGCGTTGAATCACAGGTTTGTCTTAGTTTTTCAGGGTTGAGATAAATCGCGCTGAAAACGTGAAGGTATGTCAGTTCTTCGTAGGCCTCATCAAAAGCGACTGCTTTATCCTCATAGGCCTTAATCCATTTTTCCATGTCTTCGTGAACGGCAAGCAATGCGCTGGCTATGCATGGTTTATTAAGTTGAAACGCGCTATCTGCGCTCATCTGCACAGCTTTAGCGAATTCAGAAAGTTCTTCCTGCATGGCAGGGTCGATTTCGTGAAGCTCATTCAGCTTTTTCATTGGTTGTCTCCTGGTTCAATGACATCTAACTTCATTAAAGCAGGGGATGGGCTGCGCGCGTAAGTTTGAAACCGTTAGTAACGGGCGCAATTTCAATTAAATCATATACTTAGGATGCGTACGGGGAGGGGCGTGTAAAACGGTTACAAGGCCTTATCTTTGAAGTTTACGCCGGCTTTTTGAGCGCCGGTTACAAGCTTTTTGGCGAAATCTGGTTGGAATCCCCATCCATCAAGCTCAGCGTGAGGATCTTCTATGAATTTGGGGAATTTCTGCTCCAGCTTCATGGCTATATCGTGCGCTTTTTCCGTGTCGCCTACGCCTTCATAAGATGTGGCTAAGGCAATGTAGGACAATAAAACGTCGGGTTGAAAATACTCTAATGCATGTGCGAGTGCCGTTTCGTAGTCTTCGGCATTGTAATAATAGAAATATAGAACACCATGATACCAGCGCGGGTGAGCGGGATTGAGCTTTACCGCGCGCTCACCAAGTTCACGTGCTTTTTCCCATTCTCCCAGAATTGCCGAGTTCCATGCGATGTCGGCAAGTATTTGTGGGTCATAAGGGTTCAGGGTTATCGCCATGTCCCCATGCCGCTTACCAAGTGCAAAATCGTCGTTCAGGAAAGCAACAATTGCCAGATGCTGGTGTGCGCGTGGGTTCTGCGGGTTGGTGTTTACGGAGGTTTTGGCTGCGAGTAAGGCTTTTTGTTTAGATTTTTCGGGCGTTCCGTTGTTGTTAAAGCCGTAGCGGTATTCGTTATCATAAATCCATGCCAAATATGCCCATGCGTTGCTGTCTTCCGGATATTCGGCCACGGCTTTCTCCAGGCAATCTCTGACCTCTTCGTGCTGCTGTTCTGTTTTGTTGTTCGAGTATGCTTAGAACTTTAGGTAACAGATGTAATGTTTGCTTAGAGGGTTATCGGGATTACTGTCGATGCGTTCTTGTTCCAGATTAAAGAAGACACCGTAGGCGGAGGATAGTTGAGAGGCGACGGAGCCCGAGAGCTCTTCCAGATCATCTTCTACGGTTTGTTCGTCATACGGAAAGCTTTCTTCGTAGCTCCATACAAAGGTTGTTTTTTCAAGATCGAGAACTCTTATGTTGGCGCTGACGGTATTGTCCTTTAAGCGGATCATACCTTCGATTGCGTAGTGGGTGTCCGGGGTTCTCTTAAGGCTAGCCGTTTTCTGGACAAAGGTTTCGTATTCGGTGACGGTGTCTAAACGCAGTGCACGTAAGAATTTGAAGCGTCGCAGGTTAGTCGTTAGGCGTCTTTCCATGCTATGAGCCAGATTTTCAGCTTCCGGCCCGCCTATAGGATCAAAGGGGGCGATCACAACCACGGGAATGTAGCGTTTCGGGGCGATCTGCTCGTTTACGCTTTCTTCGGCCGTCTCGGGCATGTGGGCTCTGTTTATGCCGATAGCCAACAGAAGCAGGCACAGCGTGGCGATGCCGAAATAGATGAATTTCTGTACATGGTCGTCGTTGTCATTCGATGCGTTTTCCGACGTGGTGCGCGGAGTATTTTCTATGAAAACAGGCTTATACGACCCCTTGGGGATTGTGATGATCAGCGGGTCGTTCTTACCGTCTTCGTGATAATAGATTGTCAGGGCTTTACGCAGGCGAGTGGCTTCTACACGCACTGTCGCATCCGTGTCCGGGTCGAAGTTTTCCGGCTTATCAAAGACTTCCACGCCCAGTGTGTAGCCTTTGATATCCTCAGCTTCTCCGTCTAGCGTTTTGTGAACGATGAATTTCAGGAATTGGGATATGCGTGCAGATCTCTCAAAATCTCCAGTCCGAAGAATTCTATCAAGTTGCTCGAGAACTTGCTTTCTATCAGGTGGTTGCGCGCCCATGCTGCCCCTAAATTATGATGTAGGAATAATGTAAGGGCTTTTTGGGGGGCTGAACAGGGTAAATCGTTAAATATCACGTACTTAAGCATATTCGAAAGTACGATTCAGAGAGGTGTTTTGATGCTT
This sequence comes from Alphaproteobacteria bacterium, assembly GCA_016764775.1. Taxonomy (GTDB): domain Bacteria; phylum Pseudomonadota; class Alphaproteobacteria; order Micavibrionales; family Micavibrionaceae; genus TMED27. The sequence continues at coordinate 15,249 of JAESRE010000026.1, read as the reverse complement.
TGTAACCGGCCCCAAAACAATCTTTAAGGCCGATTATATTTTTGCTGTTTATTATTTACAGGTGACGTTTTTCGTCGGGATATATTCTTCACCGAGGAGTGTACCGCCAACGGAACCACCGATTGTGGCGGCGGTTTTACCGCTGCCGTCGCCGATCTGGCTACCGGCAAGGCCGCCTGCGGCACCACCGATAACTTTACCGACAATGTTGTCATCGTCACAGTTCACTTGGCGTACCTGACGTGTTTCCGTGTAATTTACGGTTTCGTTAGAGGACACTCTGGCTTTGTTAACGTCTGACGGTTCGTTGTCGTCCATCTCCATAACGTAAACGCTGGCGCCTGCTGTAGCGCCGACCAAGAGCAATGCCCCTGCACCTAATGCGATTATACTTTTCGTTTTCATGGCTTTGGTCCTTTCAAAAAATTCCAATCTGCATAGACAAACGCCGGAAACATAAAGACTGTTCCCGTTTTTATTTTTTATATCTGTTTTTCAGTGGGTTAAGGGAACTCTACCTTACCGGGGGTCTTTTTGAATGTGCCCAGTTTAGGTAGGCCGGGGATGCCTTCGGCTTCGCCTTCCTCGATTTTGACAGGTTGTTGCGGTTCTTCCGGCGCTGTGCTTTCCGGTTCAGGAACGAGCGCCCGTGCTTTTTCCTCAAAGCCAGGGTCGGTCAATTCTTCGCGCAGCAGGATAATGGATACACGACGGTTGCTGTCCGCACGGGGGTCATCGGGGATTAGATGCTCGGTGTCGGCTTTTCCTACGACATCGTGTATGCGCTCTTCGGGGAAATCGGAATCCAACAGGACGCGTCGGCTTGAATTTGCACGGTCCGCGGATAGTTCCCAGTTTGTGTAGGATGCGCCTTCACCGTAAGAGGCGCTGTCGGTATGGCCACGGACGGAGAGGTCGTTGGGTTGTTCTTTGATGATTTCAGCGACCTGACGGAACAGCTTTTCGGTTTTTTCAAACATGCGGGCGCTGCCTGTTGCGAACATGGGGTTGCCGTCCTTATCAATCACCTGAATGCGCAATCCTTCAGGGGTTTGGTCAATCATGATGTTGTCTTTGATGTTTTGAAGCTCGGGGTTGCTTTCTATCGCTTCTTTCAAGGCGTTTTCTGCTTGATTGAAGCGTTCTTGTTCTTGCTGGCGGAGTTTTTCCTTCGCTTGTTCAAGCTGTGACTGCCCGTCGCTTGTTGAACCGCCTCTTGTTGTTCTCTTTTTTGTGTTGGGCACAGTGCCTGTTGACCCTGACGGTGTGGGGTTGGAAACGGGCATGACGTTGGAAGTCATCGCGCCTTCCGTCGCCATAGTTAAGCCGCCGAGAACACCGCCTGCGCCGCTTTCTCTGCTTGAGACTTGCGGGTGGGTGGGGTCGAAGAAGTTGGATATGAGGTCTTTCTCCTCATCCGTTGTCACATTGAGCAGCCATAGCAGCAGGAAAAACGCCATCATCGCGGTCACGAAGTCGGCGTAGGCTACTTTCCACGCGCCACCGTGATGACCGCCGCCTTTGACGATCTTCTTGATGACTATGGGCTGTTCGAGTTTGTCTTCGTCGGACACTGTTGTGTGTTCCTTAAGCTATCTACCCCTTATGACTGTGCAGTCGGGGATGGTAGTTCGTTTAAGTGTTCTTCCAGTTCCTGGAATGTCGGCTGTACGTCATGCGGCAGGAATTTACGTGCAAATTCCACGGCGACCTGTGGGGCCGCACCATTCAGGAAGGCGATGATCGCGACCTTGATGCATTTAAAGTACATGACTTGTGATTCGGCTTTTGTGGTCATGGCACCGGCAATCGGTGCGACCATACCGTAAGACAACCACACCCCGAGGAATGTACCCACCAAAGCACCACCGATCAGTTTACCGAGGACTTCAGGCGGTTCGGAAATGGAGGCCATTGTTTTAATAACACCCAAAACCGCAGCCACAATACCGAGAGCGGGGATACCGTCAGCCATGGTTTGTACCGCGTGACCCGGATGACCTTCGTGGTGGGCGATGGTTTCAATTTCTTCGTCCATCAAGGCTTCCAGCTCAAATGCATTTTCATTACCCAACGAGATGATCCGCAGGTAATCGCACAGGAAGATGATGGCATGATGGTTGTGTTGAAGGCTGGGAAATTTGCTGAAGAGGTCGCTTTCCTCAGGTTGTTCGATATGTTGTTCCAGAGCCAGCCAGCCCTTTGTTCTGGCGAGTTTGAAGACCGTGTAGAGGGCACTCATCAACTCGACGTAATCTTCTTTTGAATAGGCTGTCGGTTTGGTCAGGGCACTCATGTATTTCATGGTGCCTTTAATTGTTTCGCTGGAATTCGCAATCATAAAGGCGGCGATGGCAACACCAAGGATGATGACCATTTCGCCGGGCATCGCACCCAAAATCAGGCCCATGAGGCTCATGAATTTCGGGATGTCGAAATGCATCGCGATCAACAGGCCGCCGAATGTACATACGAAAACGAGTGCTAAACCGACGAGTTTCATAAAGTCTGTCCAAATCCTTTGTCAGATGTGCAGGATATGCGATTCACAATTAAAAAGCCCTTAATTGTCGATTTAAAGATGCAGAACGCAGCCCCTAGGCGTGTTAGTTCATAACCAAGCAAGTAATAACACGTATAGAGTGTGCTGTTTTTAGCGCGTAAGATCAAGGGCATAAGCATGTATGTAGCGTTAAACATTATTACTTTGTGGGTGGAATGAATTTGGGTGCGGGTTCGGCTTTTCCGAATAAATAGCCTTGCGCGCAGGGAATTCCCAGCTCCTTTAGGAATTCCAATTGTTTTTTTTCTTCAATTAATTGCCCGACGATTTTGATTTTTTGCTTTTTGCATGTGGCGATAATATTTTCGACCAATTCCTTGCCGTCAGCCTCATCAGATAGACGTTTCAGGGTTTTGTGGCCGATCTTAAGATAGGACGCCTCAACCGTTTCGAGAAACTCCGGTAGTTCCTGATCCACCATGATTTTGTCGAGCGCGACCTCGTAATTTAACGCTTTGAGGGAGGCTATGAACTCCTTCAGCGTTGAAGCGTCTTCGATGGTGCGTGGATTGTTGATTTCTATGAGTAATCTAGTGCTTAAATCACGACGGGCCAGTTGCTCATGGAATTTTTCAAGAAAGCCTTTGGCTTCGATTGATTTGCTCGAGATGTTTATGGCGAAGCGGGTCCGCGTCGTGCCGGCTTTGAAGTGAATGTAGTTCATTGTGCGCTCAAGCACGGCCAGATCAAAATTCGGAGCGAGGCCTTTATCCTCACCAAACAGCACCCAATCAGCGATATCGCCTGTATTGACGCGGCTCAGCACTTCGTAAAATTCGGCTTCGCCTGTTTTGGTTGTGATAACCGGCTGAAAGTTGATGTTGAAATCAACCCTGTCGATGATGCCTTTGAATTCGGAAAGCTTATCGCGGTTGGAGGTGACCAGCTTTTTCATGTTTTGTGCGAGCGACGTCTCGATAATGTCTTCTTTGTTTTCCTTGATCGCACTAATGGTGTGCAGAAGTGCGCGCGTGGCTTCGTCACTCGATATTTCATTGAGGCTGGCGCTGATTGTTTTGATTTCAACCGTTATGCCGTTTCCGGTTGGGTCTAAGTCTTTTGAAATTTTCTCTATGTGGTTTTTCAGTTTCTCCATCTTCTTATCGCTGTCATGGAGAAGGCCATATATGCGGTCTTTGATATGTATGGGCGGGCAGTCTGCCAGAGATTCGTTATGCATCAGCTCGGATATGCGGCTCATGATCCCTGGCCAGTCTTCGTCTTCGATGGTTTCGACAGCGTTGAATTCGAAGACAGTCATGGAAGCACTGAGGTTGTGGCGTTTTGCGTATTTGAAAACACGCTTGGCTTCACTGTGAAACTCCGAACGTTCGTCAATTGCTTCGCTGCTTCCCAATGTTTCCGGCGTAAAGCCTGTGGTCAACGCTTCATTATCAACGTCTTCGGCTTCGTATCCCGTGGTCAGCGCATCTTTATCAATGTCCTCAGCTTCATATCCTGTGGTTAGAGCATCTTTATCAATGTCATCCGCGACGTATCCGGTTGTCAGGGATTCTTCCTCTTTCAGGTCATCTGCCTCATAGCCTGTCGTTAGCGTTTCTTCTTCGCGGATATCTTCGGCTTCGTATCCCGTGGTGAGTGCATCTTTATCAGTGTCGTCCGCGACATACCCCGTTTCCAGAGGTGCGTCGTCGTCCGCTTCGGGGACGAAGTCGGTTGTCAGGGCGACTTCTTTTTCCAGATCGCTGGCGACGAACCCTGTTAGCATCGGGCCGCCTTCATGCTCTTTCATCAGTTGGGAGAGGGCGCTGAGCAGGGCATTGCTTAAGCCCAATGTGACATAGAAACTCTTGCTGCCCGGGAGCTTTATGCTGGTCAGGATGCCTTTCTGTCCACCCAGATCTTTGTTCATGTCGACCAGAAAAGGCCCTTGCCGAATGCCCGGCATAGCTTCCTTGCGCAGGCGTATCAAGAGGTTGTGGTGTTCGGGCTCAAAGATGGTTAGCCATTTTTTGCCGCGCAAAGTTCCATGGTCGATGCCCGTTAATGTCTTTACGGCACCTGTGGCGTATACGATCGTGCCGAAAGGGTCGATCTCTATAAAAAGATCGGCGGAGGCAAACGCACAGGCGAGGAAGCGGTCTCTTTGTTCTTTGAGTTTTTGTTGTTTTTTTGATTTGAACATGCGGGGTCGAATACAGCGAAGTTATCGAATATCTAGGATACCCGAAAAAAGAGCCTTACGCACCCGCTTGTTTTGAACTGTTCTCAGGATTTCAGGAGTTTTGCCGCGTCCAGAGCGCCGTAAGTCAGGATTCCGTTGCATCCAGCGCGCTTGAATCCAAGGAGGCTTTCCATCAAAGAGGTTTCGAAATCAAAACAGCCTTGGTCTGCGGCGTGTCTGAGCATCGCGTATTCCCCGCTGACCTGATAGGCGAATGTCGGGACGTTGAACCGTTCTTTAACACGACGAACGATATCCAGATAAGGCATACCGGGTTTGACCATGACCATGTCCGCACCTTCGGCAATGTCGAGTTGGACCTCGCGAATGGCTTCATCTGTGTTGGCTGGACTCATTTGATAGGTTTTCTTGTCGCCTTTCAGTGCGCTTTTTGAGCCGACAGCGTCGCGGAAGGGGCCGTAAAAGCAGGATGCGTATTTCGCGGCGTAGGACATTATGGCGACATCCTCGAAGCCTTCGGCGTCCAGAGCCTGACGAATTGCGGCAACGCGGCCGTCCATCATATCCGAAGGGGCAATGATATCCGCTCCCGCTTTGGCTTGGTTCAGAGCCTGCTTGCAGAGAACCTCAATGGTTTCATCGTTGAGGATTTTATCGTCATCCAGTAACCCGTCGTGACCGTGCGTTGTGTAGGGGTCGAGCGCGACATCCGTGATGATTCCGATTTCGGGTGCTGCTTCTTTGATGCGCTTTGTCGCGTTGCAGATGAGGTTCATCGGGTTGAAGCTTTCCTCTCCGCCTTCCGTCTTCTTTGATGTTGGTACGACGGGGAAGAGTGCAATTGCGGATACGCCGAGTTCTTGTGCTTCTTTTGCTCGTGCGACCAGTTTTTCAATGCCGAGTCTTTGAACGCCGGGCATGGTGGCGATGTCTTCGGTTTTGTCGGCTGCTTCCAGAATGAAAGCGGGCCAAATCAGGTCTGCAGGCGTGAGGAGGTTTTCGGCAACCATCCCACGCATCCAGCCGGATGTACGTAGACGGCGCATGCGGGTTTGTGGATATGCGGGCGCAGTATTTTTTTCTGATGCTTGCCCCGTTGTCGGCCTTAGCTTATTCTTTGATAGTTGTGTCATCTCGTCACCATAAATCTTTTGGACATAAATAGGCCCTAATCCCCTATGGATCAAGAAATTCCAGCAGATGAAGTCATTCTCGAAACCCGTGATGGTTTGGGATTGATTACATTAAACAGGCCGCAAGCCTTGAATGCGCTGTCGTTGGATATGATCCGTCAGGTCGCGACCGCGCTTAATCAATGGAAAGATAACGACAATGTACAGGCTGTTGTCTTTATAGGCGCAGGGGACAGGGCGTTTTGCGCCGGTGGTGACATTAAGGCGTTTTACAGCGCAGGTATGGATTCGCGTAAAGGTGTTGTAAACCCGCGTGTTCCGCTGGTCTTTTTTGCGGAAGAATATTCGCTGAATAAACAGATTTTCAATTACCCCAAACCGACGGTTTCCATCATGGATGGGATTACGATGGGTGGTGGCTATGGAATCGCAGGGCATTGTAATGTGCGCATTTGCGGTGAGAAGACAATTATGGCCATGCCGGAGGTGATTATCGGGTTTTTCCCCGATATTGGTGGCTTGTATCATTTGAATCGCTGCCCGCATAATTTTGGACGTTATCTGGCGCTGACCGGTGATCGGGTTGACGGTAAGCTGGCTGTAAAGCTGGGATTGGCCGACATCTATCTGGATAAGGTTGACGCCGACGCCATTATTTCCGCCGCCAAGCAGGCTTGTGATACATCGGATTTCGAACAGGCGATGGCAGATACGCTGGACGGCAGTAAAGACTTTGCAGATATTCGTAATGCTGAAATGATCGAGAAAGTGTTTGGAGAAACCGATGTGGAAGCGGTTTTTGACGCTTTGATGGCGGATGGTTCCGATGTTGCCAACGATACGCTTACGAAGCTACGTTCTGTTTCCCCCACTAGTCTTAAGGTCGTTTCAGCCTATCTGAATAAATCGGAAAATATGAGTTTTGATGATGTGATCTCTCAAGACTTTATAACGGTACAACATTTCATCAGGCAGCCGGATATGTATGAAGGCATTCGTGCGAAGCTTATCGATAAAGATAATAAGCCCAATTGGTTGCCGGATGATGTTGAGAAAGTGGATGAAAGCCTGATTAAAGAATATTTTACACCCACAGGTTATGATTTATCTGATGTGCAAATATTTTGAGAAATATTTAACGGAGGCGACTTTATAAAGTCTTGACCTGAACATAACATCAATCCACACTAACAGACTGATATAAACATAAAATTCACTTAAGTTTTGGAGCCAAATTCGTGATTACGACACCCTATTATGAAGCCATTCAGCTTATTGAACGCCTTCACCGTCATTTTCTTGATGTCTTGAAGGTCGAGCTTGATAAGAAAGGCATTCAGGACATTAACAACGTGCAAAGTATGATTTTGTACAATATCGGTGATGACGAGATGACCGTCGGCGAATTGACAATCCGCGGTTATTATCTGGGTTCCAATGTATCGTACAATGTGAAGAAGATGGTCGAGAACGGCTATCTCGTGCAGGAGCGTTCCGTGCATGATAAGCGTTCGATCCGCGTTAAGTTGTCCGATAAAGGCTTGGATCTGAAGAACGCTATCTCCGACATGTTCAAACGTCACGAAGCTGAAATCGAAGGTTCCGAGCTTACAGACGACCGTCTGAACGAGGTTAGCGAGACCATGAAAATGCTTGAGCGTTTCTGGGCACAGCAGACCAACTTCGCCGCCGGCTTCTAATTTTCAATGACAGATCAGTCCGTAGATAACGCCAACACTATTGTGTTAGCGGGCGCTTTCGCGTTTGAAGCTATCCGTAATTACGTTAACGAGATCCGCGCGGCATCGTATCCGCAAACGCCACAGCAAACAGGCGGGGAGCCTTATGTATTTTTCAATGAGGTTCTGGACAAGGTTGATGCCATCGCAAACGGTCAGGAAAGCTTGGCTTCCAGCGAAAAAGCACAGATACGCCAGTTATCACTTAATGCTGTCAGAGAGTTTGTTGAAACATGCGAGGCGGACGGTCTTAGGGATGACCACGCCTATGAGCGTTTCAAAGCTAAGCAGGGTGTGATTGAACGATTGTTAGCGGGGGAAACACCACGAGAAGTGCTTGCTGCCTTAAAAGCTGATGATGTCGATCCCGGCGATGGTGCTCCTGGCTCGGCGCCCTAACCAAACGCCTGTTCGTCGGTCATTGCGCGGCCGAGGATGAGTGCGTGGATATCATGTGTGCCCTCATAGGTGTTAACAGCTTCGAGGTTACACATATGGCGCATGACGTGGTACTCGTCTGCTATACCGTTTCCGCCATGCATATCCCGCGCCATGCGGGCGATTTCCAAAGCCTTGCCACAGTTATTGCGTTTTAATAATGAGATGGCTTCGGGTGCGGCGCGGTCTTCGTCGCGCAGGCGGCCAAGGCGATGACAGGCAGATAATCCCAGTGTTATTTCGGTTTGCATGTCGGCCAGCTTTTTCTGAATCAGTTGTTGGGCGGCCAGAGGTTTGCCGAAGACTTTACGGTCCATGACATATTGGCGGGTACGGTGCCAGCAATCTTCCGCTGCGCCCATAACGCCCCATGCAATGCCGAAGCGGGCGGAGTTCAGGCACATGAACGGCGCTTTAATACCGGCGGCGTCAGGTAGCTTGTTCTCAGCAGGAACGAAGACTTCGTCCATAGCGATTCCGCCCGTGGGCGCTGCGCGTAAGGACATTTTACCTTCGATTTTCGGACCGCTTAGGCCCTTCATGCCTTTTTCGAGGATGAAGCCCGCAATGTGACCGTCATCGCATTTTGCCCAGACAATAAAGACGTCAGCGATAGGGGAGTTCGAAATCCATTGCTTCGCGCCTGATACGGAATAGCCGCCATCAACTGACTTGGCGCGGGTGCGCATATCACCGGGATCAGAGCCGCCATCGGGTTCGGTCAGGCCGTAACAGCCGATCCATTCACCGCTGGCGAGTTTGGGCAGGAACTTTTCTTTCTGCTCTTCTGTGCCGAACATATAAATAGGCAGCATGACGAGCGAGGATTGTACGGAATAACATGAGCGGTAGGCGGAATCGACTCGCTCCAGCTCGCGGGCGATCAGGCCGGCGGCGGTGTAGGATGCGCCTGCGCAGCCATATCCCTCGATCATCGGACCGAGCAGGCCGAGTTCGCCCATTTCCTTCATGATGCTGCGGTCGAATTCTTCGGTGCGGTAGGCTTCGAGCACGCGCGGTAACAACTTGTTTTGAGCATAGTCACGAGCGGTTTTCATGATCATGCGCTCATCTTCGGTGAGCAATTCATCGAGGAGCAGAGGATCTTCCCAGTCAAATGCAGCGCGCTTTACGTCTTTGGCCATATTTTTCCTTTACCAGTCTTATTGTGTCTTATTAAATGCTTAGCATGAATAAAGAGATATTACAGGGCCGCGAAGTCATAATCGAATTTTTTCCGGTAGGAAATGTGGTGAAAGTATCCGCGATGGATGTTGAAACACTGACTGAAATCTCTATTCAGGGGCCCGCCAACGCAACACAGGATGTGTTGAAACGAAACGCCGTAAAGCGGCTTGAATATGTTTTGAAGAAGAAGGGATTGATTTCCTGAGGCTGCACACTCTATATAATGTGCATGACACAGAAAATTGCGATTGCCAGCGACCACGGCGGATACTCTCTCAAGAAAGCTATCAAAGAGAAATTCTCATCCTATGACTGGGTGGATTTAGGAACCGATTCGACGGAATCAGTGGATTACCCCGAGTTTGGTTATTCGGTGGCTGAGGCTATTGAAAAGGGTAAAGTGGAGTTCGGCGTTATTGTATGCGGTACGGGAATCGGTATCTCGATTGCGGCCAACCGAAATCCGGCTGTTCGGGCGGCGTTATGCACCGATACGACAATGGCCCGATTGACGAGACAGCATAATGATGCCAATGTTTTGGCCCTCGGTGAGCGTATCATCGGAGAAGAGGCAGCTTTCGACATTGTCGAAGTGTTTTTGAATACGGAATTCGAAGGCGGACGCCATGCCCGCCGGGTGGAAAAGTTAAGTCAGTAGCGAATTTAGAAAAGGACGATTGCAAAATGAGCGTAGAAAAACTCCCTGATTATATTGAAGACAATTTCTTCACAGAGCATCTGAAAACAGCCGACCCTGAGGTTCAGGCGGCGATTGACGGCGAGTTGAAGCGTCAGCAATCACAGATCGAATTGATTGCTTCCGAGAACATTGCCTCATTGGCAACGATCGAAGCCAATGGCTGTGTGATGACCAACAAATACGCGGAAGGCTATCCCGGTAAGCGTTACTATGGTGGTTGCGAGCATGTCGATGTCGTCGAGCAACTGGCGATCGACCGTGCGAAGAAGATTTTCGATTGTAAGTACGCGAACGTTCAGCCGCACTCAGGAGCGCAAGCCAACGGCGCAGTCTTTATGGCATTGCTGCAACCCGGCGATACAATTTTGGGTATGAGTCTGGCGCATGGTGGTCACTTGACCCACGGTGCGGCCCCTGCGCAATCCGGTAAATGGTTTAACGCCGTTCAGTACGGTGTGCGCAAAGAAGACGCTCTGCTTGATTATGAGCAGATGGAAGAACTGGCGCGCGAGCACAAGCCTAAATTGATTATTGCCGGTGCGTCGGCCTATCCACGGGTCATTGACTGGGCACGCTTCCGTAAAATTGCCGATGAAGTCGGTGCTAAATTGATGGTTGATATGGCGCACTATGCCGGTCTGGTTGCCGGTGGTTCCTATCCTTCACCATTGCCGTATGCAGATGTTGTGACAACGACAACACACAAAACTTTGCGCGGTCCTTCAGGCGGTATGATCCTGTCTAATGACGAAGAGCTGGGCAAGAAACTGAACACAGCTGTTTTCCCGGGCTTGCAAGGTAAGCCTTTGGCGCACGTGATGGCGGCGAAGGCCGTTGCTTACGGTGAAGTGTTGAAGCCAAGCTTCAAACAGTATGCACAAGCGATTGTCGATAATGCCCGCGTATTGGCGCAAACTCTGATTGACGGCGGTCTGGACATTGTTTCAGGCGGCACGGACAGCCACATTGTTCTGGTTGACCTGCGTCCCAAAGGTTTGACCGGTAACCGCGCGGAAGAAGCGCTCGAGCGTGCAGGTATGACCTGTAACAAGAATGCTGTTCCGTTCGACCCTGAAAAGCCGTTTGTAACGTCCGGTGTTCGTTTGGGTACGCCTGCGGGTACTACACGTGGTTTTGGTCAGGAAGAATTCCGTCAGGTTGGTGAGTGGGCGATCGAAGTTCTCGATGGTCTGGCAGCAAACGGTCCTGATGGTAACGCCGAGGTCGAAAACGCAATCAAAGCTAAAGTGGAAGCCATGTGTGCACGCTTCCCGATTTACCCTAACCTTTAGGGTTAGAAATATAGGAGGTGCGTAATGCGCTGTCCGTTTTGTGGCAATGAAGAGACACAGGTAAAGGACTCCCGTCCTACCGAAGACAGCGGCGCTATTCGCCGCCGTCGTTCTTGCCCTGAATGTGGGGAGCGTTTTACGACCTTTGAGCGTGTACAGCTTCGTGAGATGACCGTGCTAAAGTCAGGTGGCCGCAAACAGCCATTTGACCGCGACAAGATTATCAAATCCATGCAGATTGCTTTACAAAAGCGCCCCGTTGAAATCGAGGAAATCGAGAAGGTTGCGACACAGATCGTGCGCAAGCTGGAATCCCGTGGGGAGCAAGAGATCACTTCGGACACAATCGGTGCAGAAGTGATGGAAGCGCTGCAAAATGTGGACGCGATCGGATATATCCGCTATGCGAGTGTGTATAAGGATTTCCGCAAACCCGAAGACTTCAATGCGTTTCTGGATGACGTTAAAAAGCTCCAGAAAAAGAGTGCATAAACGCTCACATGACTCTCTCTCAAGATGAACAGTTTATGAAGGTCGCGCTGAATATTGCGCGGCGCGGTCTCGGCCTTGTAGGGCAGGGCAGGCCGTCTGTCGGCTGTGTGATTGTGCTAAAAGGCAACATTGTTGCAGCCGCACGTACCGGTGATGGTGGGCAGCCGCATGCAGAAGCTGCGGCATTGGCGCTCGCGTTCTTCGAGGCGAAAGGGGCCACGGCCTATGTCACGTTAGAGCCATGTGCGCATCAGGGACGCACTCCGCCATGTGCAGAAGCGCTGGTTAAGGCGGGCATCAAAAGATGTGTGATTGCATGTCGTGATCCGTTTGTGGAAGTTAACGGCAAGGGCATCAAGATACTTCAGGATGCAGGCATCGAAGTTGTTGAAGGTGTTTGCGAAGCGCAAGCCCGCGCCGTGAATAAAGGGTTTTTGCTAACAGTCGAGGAGGAGCGCCCTTATGTGACGTGTAAGCTTGCGGTTTCCGCAGACGGCAAGATTGCGGCAGCCAAAGGGGAGCGGACTGCGATCAGTGGTGATCTGGCAAAAAGACATACGCATATGCAACGTTCACGGCATGATGCCATTCTGGTCGGTAGTGAGACGTATCTTGCGGATCAGCCTCAACTCACTACACGGGTCAAAGGGCTGGAACACACACCTTTGCGCGTGATTCTGGACGGTCAGGGACGGGTCAAGGCCGCGGATGGTTTCGAAGTTTTGACCAACGATGTTGTTGATACCCGCGATATTCGGGCCGTTTTGGCGCATTTGGTGAAAATGGGCGTGACGCGCTTGCTCGTTGAAGGGGGAGCGGAGATTCATAAAAGCTTTCTGCTGAGTAGTTTTGTTGATGAGTTTCAATTGACCGTTTCGCCGAAAGAATTAGGACCTGAGGGCGTTTTGGGGGTCTCAAAAGAGGATATTCAGGCTTTGGGAGGCCTGAAACTGCAAAAAACACAGCTTTTGGGCGAAGATACACTGGAAATCTACACGCGCGCAGACTAAGTTGCGCTTTATGTTTACGGGCATCATACAGGATAGCGGCACGGTGCAATCAATCGAGAAATCGGGTGATTGGCGCGTTGTCATCAAAACGGGGCTGGATTTATCGGCCACGCCGCTTGGGGCGTCTATTGCCTGCTCGGGATGCTGCTTAACGGTTGTTGAAAAAGGCGATGACTGGTTTTCCGCCGATGTGTCAGCCGAAAGCCTGTCCAAAACGGTTATAGGGCAATGGCAGGACGGTTCACCTGTTAATCTTGAACCGTCATTGAAACTCGGTGATGAGCTGGGTGGGCATATTGTTTCGGGCCATGTGGACGGGCTAGCCGTGTTGAAGTCCGCGCGTAAGGATGGCGACTCATACCGTTTGAAGGTGCAGGTCCCCGCAGAGCTGGCGAAATTCATTGCGCCCAAGGGTTCCGTTGCTTTGGATGGCATATCCCTGACCGTGAACGAGGTTGAAGGAGATGTGTTCGGGGTGAATATCATTCCGCATACATGGGAAAAGACAACGCTCTCCCGCACTGAAGAAGGCGGTATGATGAATATAGAGATTGATATGCTGGCGCGGTACGTAGCCAGAATGATGGAGGTTGCCGCATGAGTGATGCTGCTGAAAAATATGAAAGTGCTCTGTCTTCGATTGACGAGATACTCGCCGATGTGAAAGCAGGTAAGCCTGTCATTCTGGTCGATGACGAAGACCGCGAGAACGAAGGCGACCTTATTATTGCTGCCGAGATGGCGAGTGCCGAGAACATCAACTTTATGGCGAAAGACGGACGCGGGCTGATTTGTCTGCCGATGGAGCGTGCAATTGTAGAGCGCCTTGGGTTGGAGTTGATGGGGCGCGGCGATAACACCCACCACAGAACGGCGTTTACAGTCTCTATTGAAGCCAAAGTCGGTGTAACGACAGGTATTTCGGCGGCTGACCGTGCGACGACCATTAAGGCGGCGATTGATCCGCAAAGCACCGCGAATGATATTGCAACGCCGGGTCATGTGTTTCCGCTGATGGCGCGCGATGGTGGTGTGCTGGTGCGTGCGGGCCATACAGAAGCTGCCGTTGATCTTGCCAAAATGGCCGGATTTTCAGGGGCAGGGGTGATTTGCGAGATTATGAATGACGACGGGACGATGGCCCGTTTGCCGGATCTGGTCGGTTTTGCCGAGAAACACGGTTTGAAGATCGGCACGATTGAGGATTTGATTGCGTACCGTGCGGAGAAGGAAAGCTTGGTCAAGTTGGTGCACGAGCAGCCCTTTACCAGTAAATATGGCGGTGACTTTGATTTTCGTATTTATGCGAATACGGTTCAGTACGCGGAGCATGTCGCGCTCGTTAAAGGGGATATCAAGGATTCCGCTGACCCTGTTTTGGTGCGGATGCACGCGGTCGATTTCATGGCTGATATTCTGGGCGATGAAAAGGACTCGGTTTTGCACCGATCCATGGAGCTGATTGAAAAGGAGGGGCGTGGTGTGATCGTTATTTTACGTGAAAGCTCACCACAGGCACTGTCCCGTAAGTTCACGAAGCCCACAGAGCCGGAGCCTGTTAATCAGGGTGATTTGCGTAAATATGGTATTGGTGCGCAGATACTGAAAGACATTGGAGTCAGTAAAATGGTCCTTCTGACCGATAATCCGAAAAATGTAGTTGGTTTGGAAGGCTACGGGCTGTATATATCTGGTCACAAGCCGATTACGGCGAAATAGATTCTTGGATTTTTGAATATGCCTGACACAAAACCACGTGTTCTCATTGTTGAAGCCCGTTTTTACGATGATATTGCAGATCATCTTGTAAGCGGGGCTGAGGCCGCATTGAAAGCGGAAGGCATATCGTTTGACCGCGTCACCGTTCCCGGTGCGCTCGAAATTCCCGCAGCTATTAAATTTGCTTCTCAAAAATATGATGCCTTCGTGGCTCTGGGCTGTGTTATTCGTGGTGAAACATCACATTACGACATTGTTGCCGGTGAGAGTGGGCGTGCCATCATGGACCTGACAATTCATGACGGGCTATGTGTCGGTAACGGCATTCTTACGACGGAAAACCGTGATCAGGCGATTGTGCGTGCCGACCCTGCGCAAAAGAACAAAGGCGCGGATGCAGCCATGGCTGCTGTGGCACTTTATAAGCTTAAAACAGAGATGGGTGCGTAATGAACGAAGACGCCCCACAAGATGCTCCTGAACAGGATAAAAAAGAGGTCAATAAGGCTGCTGTTCTCTCTGCACGGCTATATGCGGTTCAGGCTTATTATCAGGCAACGCAGAACAAGCAAACTATGCGTTCGGTGCTGGACGAATATCTCAGATATCGTAAGGATTTCGAGATAGACGGGGTCAAACTCGTCAGACCGGATGGCGCTTTGTTACAGAAGATTCTTTTCGGGGTGGAGGAACGCCGACCTGAACTGGAATCGATTATTGAGGCGAATCTCAAGAAAGATGCAGAAGACCGTAAGGTTGAGCCGCTTTTAAAAGCTATTCTTATATGCGGTGCATATGAATTGCTGATTGCGGAGACAGATGCGCCGAT
>JAESRE010000025.1 GCA_016764775.1 Alphaproteobacteria bacterium | reverse complement strand
CCGCCATAAGCCGATTTTACCGCAACCGGCAAATCCGGGTTCGCGATGATATACGCCGATACAGCAGATATAAACGCCACCGTATCCAGACCATATTTTTTGATACCGTCCTTCATGCCCGTGGCCACGCCGCGGAATGTATGCACCAAACCGAAACATCCCAACATGCCCGCCGTAGACGCAGCATCGGGGTTACCATTCATGGCCTCTGCCGCAGCAAAACCTGCCGCGGTTAATGTCAGGGTACCGGAGGTTACAAGGCCCGCACCGCGGTTGGATGCAAAACGATCTAGCGCTTTGGAAATGCGGTTTGCAGGAACAACTTTAAACCCCCGCTCTTCCGCAGCTTTCTTGAACTCCACAACGAAACGGGACGCAAACGACATCCCCGCCACCGTTACATTCAAGGCCGCGGCCTCCCAACTATGTTGCATGCTGACAGGCACATTACCGACGTTAAAACAGACGCCCGCATCGGTCGCCGAATTGACGGCTATTTGCCTGAAATTGATTTTACGCAGTCCCACATCCAACCCTGTCGAGTTCATATATGTTAAATATTTTGTGCGGAATATAAGAGCTGGAAGCGAAAAAGACAACAAAAAAGGCCGCCCTGCTGAGAGAACGGCCTTTAATGAATTATAAGGGGTCGGCTTACATCATGCCGGGCATTCCGCCCATGCCGCCCATACCACCCATAGCGTCGGCAGCGCCGCCTTTGCTATCTTCTTGTGGTATTTCCGTGATGATCGCTTCTGTTGTGATCAGCAATGAAGATACGGAAGCCGCATCTTGCAGGGCTGTACGAACAACTTTAACAGGGTCGATGATACCGGCCTTAACAAGGTCAGTGAACGTACCGGCCTGTGCGTCGTAACCGAAGTTCGTGTCTTTTTGCTCCAGCAATTTACCGACAATTACGGAACCTTCGGCACCGGCATTTTCAGCAATCTGACGGATTGGAGCTTGCAGAGCACGACGAACGATTTCGATACCAACATTCTGGTCATCATTTTCGCCTTCGAGTTTCGCAAGAGCTTTTGTGGAGTAAAGAAGAGCTGTACCACCACCGGCGATAATACCTTCTTCAACAGCCGCGCGTGTAGCATGCAGAGCATCGTCAACACGGTCCTTACGCTCTTTCACTTCGACTTCTGTGGCACCGCCGACACGAAGAACAGCAACACCACCGGCCAGTTTAGCCAGACGCTCTTGCAGCTTCTCTTTATCGTAGTCAGAATCGGTAGCTTCAACCTGCTTACGAATTTGTGAGCAGCGAGCTTCGATGTCTTTTTTCTTACCAGCACCGTCAACAACTGTTGTGTCGTCTTTAGTGATTGTCACTTTCTTGGCTTGGCCGAGCATGCCGATTTCAACATTCTCGAGCTTGATACCAAGATCTTCGGAAATCACCTGACCACCTGTCAGGATCGCCATGTCTTCGAGCATCGCCTTACGACGGTCACCGAAACCAGGCGCCTTAACAGCAGCAATCTTCAGACCGCCGCGCAGCTTGTTCACAACCAGAGTTGCCAAAGCTTCGCCTTCAACATCTTCTGCTACGATCAGCAACGGACGGGATGACTGCACAACAGCTTCCAGAATTGGAACCAAAGCTTGCAGGTTAGACAGCTTGCCTTCGTTCAACAGGATGTATGGGTTTTCCAGTTCAGCCTGCATCTTGTCAGCATCTGTGATGAAGTAAGGTGACAGGTAACCACGGTCGAATTGCATACCTTCAACAACTTCGAGTTCGTTGTCCAAAGATTTGGCTTCTTCAACTGTGATAACGCCTTCGTTACCGACTTTGTCCATCGCTTCGGCGAGCAATTCACCGATAGATGTTTCGCCGTTAGCGGAGATCGTACCAACCTGTTTGATTTCGTCGTTACCTTTAACGTTCTTGGAACGCTTTTTCAGGTCTTCAACGACTTTAGCAACAGCGAGGTCGATACCGCGCTTCAGGTCCATCGGGTTACGGCCGGCGGAAACAGCTTTCGCGCCTTCGTTTGCGATAGATTGTGCAAGAACAGTTGCAGTTGTCGTACCGTCACCGGCGTGGTCGTTGGCTTTAGAAGCCACTTCCTTGATCAACTGTGCGCCTGTGTTCTGACGCTTGTTCTTCAGTTCGATTTCTTTAGCAACAGTTACACCGTCTTTTGTTGTACGAGGAGCACCGAAGCTTTTCTCGATAACAACGTTACGGCCCTTAGGACCGAGCGTAACTTTTACAGCGTTGGCGAGGGTATTGATACCGGCCAACATATCTTCACGGGCGTCACCGCCCAGTTTTACATCTTTAGCAGACATTAAATTATCTCCTTCTTTGTCTTGCGTTTAAATTTAAGCAGCGATGATTCCGATAATGTCGGACTCTTTCATCACCATCAGCTCTTCGCCGTCGATAGTCACTTCCGTACCGGCCCATTTCGAGAACACGACCTTGTCGCCTTCTTTCACATCCAATGGACGAATATCGCCATTGTCATTTACGTGGCCTTTACCGGCAGCAACGATTTCGCCTTCCATAGGCTTATCGGCAGCTGTATCGGGGATAATGATCCCACCGGCTGTTTTGGTGTCTGCTTCAACGCGGCGGACAAGAACGCGGTCATGTAGAGGACGAAATTTGACTTTCTTTGCCATTTCGACTTTCTCCTAAGTTTATGGTTGAACAAGCAGGCTTTTTTGCCCCATATAATGCGGACATCAAAGCCCCTTCCAAACTCACCTCCGGAACGCTGTTAGCACTCTCGATTAGTGAGTGCCAAACAGATAGTACAGACTCTAAAAACTTTCAAGAGATTTCGCTTAAAATTTCCGCCCCCGATTATTGCGCCGCACACCGCCCCACATCTCTGTAACTGTTGATAGTTAAGGCTTTCGCAAGATTTTACCTATATTATGAATAAAGATAGGCGTAGAATATGCCTGTTAGAGAGCATAAGGCTCCACCATGCCCTAGGACAGGACAAGGAGGATTAAATGGCTGATTTAACTAAACAATTAGGCAATTACCGCTTAACTACGGCACAAATTTATTATCACATGCCGGACTCCAGCAACTTGTTGCAGGAATTCATCTGGCAGGATTACGATCTGGCGCCGCAATTCCCCGAACTTAAGAGTTTTCTGGATTTTTGGACCCGCGAAATCGAAGGTAAGCTTCATTCCGTGTATGTCGCAAAACGGGAAATTATCACCACATCCGATTACCGTGCGTCCGATTGGCTCGGCACCGTACAGTAACGGTTACCCCAGATCGATACCGGCCTGATGCGCCATGTCCACGAACATGACGTCCGTCAGATGACGTATAGCCGCCAACCCTTCATCCTCATGCAGTAATTCTCCGACAGCGATCATAGGCGCTGAATTCGCCTCGATAAACCAGATTTGCCCGTCACGGTCGCGTGCCAGATCAAACCCCGTGTAGCGTAACCCCGCTTTATCTTTCAAAAACGTGGCGATCTCTTCACTGGCCGCTGCCAGCTCTTCATCGTGAACAAGTACACTGCGCGTGCCCTCCCAGAAAACGGGATTAAGAATTTCATTCGGTTCGGCATTACTGGTATCGCGCTCGATCATCATCATGCTACGACCGTCAAAACATACGGCACGGTATTCCGTCTGTATATCGATGCGCTCCTGAACCACAGCATCCAGATCATACGAGCTGGCATCCGCAAAAACACGATCCAGCGCGGCAGGAAGTTCATCGGCCGTATGAACCAGAGAGCTGTTCGTGCTCATCGACTTGCTGTTCGGTTTAACAATCACGGGAAACGAAAACACCCCTGCGACATCGGCACAGATGTCATCGGTGTTCTGACGAAACATACGAAGCTTTTCGTCCCGCACGCCGGGTTCATAAAAACTCGGATCGAAATATGCCCGCGTCTTCGGGATATGAATGCCGGTTTTCAAATCAGCTTGCGAAACCAGTTCGATCGTATCGATCTTGGATCTGCATAGCTTGGACGCATTGAGAGGGTTAAAAGGCGTACTGTTACCGTCAAAACCGAAATGCTTGCCGTTCAGCACAATGTGATAAGCCCCCGGACGCTCCCGGTGCGGTCTGCACACAGCATTAAAATCAGCTTTGGATTGCCAGTTTTCACAGGCCAAAACCATCATTTCTGCCAAATTCAGCATGTTTCTTCCATTCTTTCAGTGGAAGACGGGTTTTAGCAAAATATTCTAATTATGTAAATCTTTTTGTGACCACTAATCCGCTTCGGTCAAAGTGACCTTCAGCCCGTCCAGTTCCTCGGACATGATCAATTGGCAAGACAGACGGGAATTGTCCTGAAGATCGAACGCCTCATCGAGCATCTCTTCCTCGTCATCGCGCATTTCGGGGAGTTTATCGATCCAGCTCTCATCGACATATACATGACAGGTTGCACAAGCACAGCAACCACCGCACTCGGCTTTGATGGGTAATCCGTGTTCACGGATGATCTCCATCACGCGCCAGCCTTCAACCGCCTCAAGCGCGTGCTCTTTGCCTTGTAAATCAGTGACGTAAATCTTCATGAACTCTACCAGATCGGTGTGGTCTTATTCTCATCGTTAAATACCGAAAAAACACCGAAACCTACAGCGAGGCTGGACAATAACGCAAGCAGATAATCAAACGTACCCTGAATGACGGATAGCCCGATGCGGAAAGCCGTCGCGTCCTCGGTCAAGGAGAATGTCGATAAAACACCGGCCATAAACTCCGTAAACAGAAGCATAAGGATCGCCATCGGCACAAAACACAACATCCACACCCCAAGCAGATAAAAGGATGATGAAAACGCCTTGAACCTGAGCAGGTATTGCAGCGGCGTCTTACCAAGCAGCATCGGGATATAGATCCAGAAAAAGCGAAACGCCCAGATCATCATGGCAATAAGGACCACCACAAAAATAAACATCGATCCGCTCGCCGGCGGCGCGCTGGCCGCGCTTTCGGGGGAATGCCCCTGCATCGTCATACCGATGATGAACGCCAGCGCGAGTTTGGTCAGCGTGTATATGACAGCCGAGGCCATGATATTTCTTTGAACATTCGCAGGCGAAGGTAATAACGGATGCGGCCCTTGCTTGTCATTCACACCCGGAACTTTCTTCGGGGTGTGCTCAATCTGCAAAGCCATAAGCACTAATTGCCCGATCACCCAGCCTTCGAGAAAATACACGGGTACAAGTAACAACCCCTGACGCAGGAAGTTCTCTTCCAGCCCCAAAAGAACGAAGACTACAAAGGCCGCAATCTTCGCAAAAATGACGGGAACCGAAAAACGGGTGACATATGCTCGATGATCCCACATAAATCTGTAGGACTGGCTCGTACAATCAATAATATCAAAACTGGCCATCGAGGATTTGTACTCTAAATAAAGTGCTTATGTTGTTTGACACATAAAACAAATACAGCATAGTGCAATCCCTTGAAAGAGACGCGTTCCAAAAGATTGGGAAAAAATGACGACAAACGCTCAACCGCTGCAAAATCACAAGGCTGTCACACTGTGGCTGTATGCCTGTGCATTTATGGTTTTTGCCATGATGGTCATCGGTGCGATCACACGTCTGACCGAATCCGGACTGTCGATGGTGGAATGGCGCCCGCTGATCGGGGCATTACCGCCACTATCGGAAGAAGAATGGCAACGCGTTTTTAATCTCTATAAAGCCAGCCCTGAATTCGAGAAAAAGAATTTCTGGATGGAGTTGGACGAATTCAAAACCATTTTCTTCTGGGAATGGTTTCACCGTTTATGGGGACGTACGATCGGCCTCGTCTTTGCTCTACCCCTTGTGGTTTTCTGGATCAAAGACATGATCCCGCAAGGCTATAAATCCAAATTTGTCTTTTTGCTGGCCCTCGGCGGCGCACAAGGGCTGATGGGCTGGTACATGGTCCAAAGCGGCCTTATCGACCAACCCGCAGTCAGCCATTACCGTCTGGCCGGACATCTGGGACTCGCATTTATCATTTACGGGTTTTTACTGTGGTACGCGTTTTCCATCAGCGTACGTACAACACATACGGCCAGCCGCGCATTCAGAATCCATCTGCATTCCGCTGCCCTGTTTCTGGCGATCACGATCACATGGGGCGCGTTTACAGCGGGGCTGGATGCGGGACTGCTTTATAATGACAGCTTCCCCCTTATGGGCGGACAAATCGTACCACCGGACTTCTGGCTATACGACAATGTGTTTAAAAACCTGATTGAAAACCACAGCAGTGTACAGTTTTTTCACCGTTGGCTGGCGATCTTCACCGTACTGTATATATGCAGTGTATGGGTGCACGGTCTGGCCAAAAACTATAGCTTCACGGCGCTGCATCTGTTGGCGTTAATGGCCTTCATGCAAATGGGGCTAGGCATTGCGACCATACTGACGAGCGTAAATGTGGTGATCGCCGCACTCCATCAGGCTGGCGCGGCCATATTGTTGCTTCTTTTGCTTTTGAGTATCCGTCAAACGAAACCGGCTAAAACCTAGCCCTGATCGTTCTCGTCTTTTTTCTCGGCTTCCCCGCCCTGTTCTTCAGGCTTCTTATCCTTTGAAGACACAAACTTCATGGTCACAGGCTTTTGGGTTGTCTCCCCGCTCTGGGTTTGCGGTGGAGCTTGTTCCGGTTGCTGTGGTGACGGCGGCGGAGACACAGGCGGCTCCGGCGGTTTAGCTTCACCTGCCGGTGGTGGTGGCGGTGTAGCCTGCCCCGGTGGTGGAGGCGGTGGCGGCGCAGACGCTCGGTCTTTAGAAGGTTCCGGCGCTTGCGGCGGCGTAACATCGGGTTCGGGTTGCTCCAACGGTGCTTGCGGTTTCTCGGCCTCCTGACTCGGAGACGACGGCGCTATCGGGGCTGATGGTGATGATGGCGGCGGCGGTGATAACGGTGCCGCACCAGCGGGAGGAGCCGGTGGCGCCTGAGGGGCTGATGGTTCTTCCGATACCAACGGCACAGCCGGATCATCATCTTCGGCCTTAACCTGTTCTGTATCAATCGGGTTGTGCGCGTCTTCCTCAACCAAATGTGGTGCTTCACCCTCAAGCGGTTTGATCACGTCACTTTTCGACACCGACGCAGGCGGCTCGTCAACAGGCGGAATGTCTTCGGGCGGCAAAGGTGGTTCCTCTGCGGCTTCAGCTTGTTCAGGCGCCGAAGGTTCGGCGGGTGTTGGCTCGGGCGCAGCTTCGGGTGTTTCGGCTTGCGGAGCTTCGGGTGATGACGGAGGCTCCAAATCAATCGGCTTAACATCATCCATCGGATCGTGATGGATTTTCGGTGCGCCACTCTCCTCTGCACTCATAGCGCCCGCAACAGGCTCGGACAACGTCTCGGGTGTAACATCTGTAGGCCCGTCAGGATTTTCAGGCGGGGTGCTTTCCGCGACAGGTGCAACAGGCGGCGTTTCCGGTGAGGGCGTATCGGGTTTTGGTTCCGCCGCCACTTCGGCTGGTGCACCCGCTGCAGGCGCCTCAGCACCTTCAGCATTCTCAGCTTCACTCTCTTCTTCCTTTTTCGTCAACTCTTCAGGGGAAGCAGGAAGAAAACGGTCAACCAGATGCTCTCCGTATATCAGCAAGGACAGGTCACGACCAAGCTTGCCCATGGCCTCTTTCACATACTCGATCTGCAAAGCACCTTTATCGACGCTTTTTTCCTCGATCGTATCCATGAATTCCAACAGCGTGATGCGCTTGTCTTCGGCTTTCTTCTCCAACTCCGCGCGGTCTTCTTTCTCATCTTGGGACTTCACGCCTTCGCGGTCATATTGCATCAGGTCTTCACCCAGCACGAATTCCGCAGCAGCAGGCCATTTCTGCGCAAACTGAATGCGCGCACTCAAATTGGCGATCGTATATAAAAGCTCCAGCGACTCTTTAAATTCATCAAACTGCGTACTGGTCAGCTTGTTTTCTTGCTCACTATTTTGCGGTTGGGATTTTGCGTCGGATTCAGCCATAAAACACTCTTTATACGTTTTTTATTACATTAACGCGCCTAGGCCGATTTATGAAGCCCATTTAGCAAGATCAACAAAGGAAAAGATTTATTGGCCGTTCAAGCCTGGGTCATGCACAGTCGTTGCAGTACCGTGAATTTGATGGGATAGCCCCGTACTTTCACGTTCGCCTGTAATCTGGTCGGCAACTTCTTCTGCACGGCTTCCAATGCCTTTAACTACCGAAACAGCACCGTCAACTACACGTTCAGGCAATTGACGTATACCTTCGCCAGCAGCTTCCGGATCAAAGTCGCCGTAACGCTCTTCAAAATGACGTCCGATCCTGCTTGGTGTATTCAACACACCATCGCGGGCGTTACGCATGTTATCCCAAAACGTATCTGCCGTTCTCGGCTCGACAGGCTCGACATAAGCATGGTCGCGGATATCACGTTCCAGACTACGGATTAAACCGTGCATGGACGTTTTGAACTGCGTGTATTCATTAAGTCCGATCGGACTGCCTTCAACGACAATGCCGCCACCATATCCGCCGGTACGGTATTGCTGGATAACGGCAAACAGTTCAGGATAATCCTGCTGGATACTGCGCATAAAGTCTGCACTATCCGCACCGGATGCAGCCATCGCTTTAAGTTCGGCACGGCGCTCCGGATCAACCAGATAATCAGGCATAGGAATAACTCTGACCGTATTGGCATCCCAGTCATAATAGGAAAGCATTTGTCCTGTCGTGCCCTCTGGCGGCAAATCCACATGTTCAACACGTAAACTCGAAATGCCGGGATAATTACCGACAGGCAATTCAATAGGGCGGCCATCCGGCCCCGTAATATCGTTACGACGAAGCATATCCATTATGCCCGTCTCGTGTGCCATGATAACGCGCGGCGAAGAATTCAATTCGTCATTGGCAAAGTTTCGCAAGGAATCAAGATCAGCAAGAATCTGCGTACGGTCTCTCGTCGTATCCGAGAACACATCGGGAGGACCTGCCGCCGAACTAAAGCGCGCTGCCGTTGATGGAGCATCATTCTCCGCCGCGGAAACACTGTTCGCGTATGGTGGAATATAGGCATCTCTTTCTGCCTGCTCGGCTGTCGTACGTTCTCTGATCGCATCAACATCCCTTTGATAATCTGCGGCCCGGCTTTTGAACGAACGCACATTATCAAAGGCTCTGAAGTTAATAACAGCGGCTTCCGCGCCCGCAGCACCATGAATGCCGGCCAACAGGGCAAAGCCCGGATCAGCTTCAATCATCGCTGCGCGTTTTTGCTCGGTATCCATGCTCGAGTCATAATAAATTTCCAAAATCCGCGCGGGATCAATGCGCTCGACACTGAAGATCATCGACTCTTTATCAATACCGGCAACGTAAATATTGTCGTTATCATCCTTGAACGTCACATAGCCATGCAAGTCGATGAAATCCGTTTGCAGGTCATCCTGAAACGGGTTACCCGGCGCCAGAATGTGATAGTTGTCGTAGAACACAGCAATGTCAGACGCCGTAAAGGTTTCCCCTTCGGATGTAATCGTCATGTTTTCCAATCCAGGCTTCCATGCCGGTGCACTGCGCTCATATATTTGCGTATGTTGTGGGGTGCCGTTTTGCGCTTCAAGCTGTGCCATACCGTCAGAAACGCGTTCCGCAAAAATGCGGGCTGCTTCATCCGGATCACTGATTTCGTTAGCAGCTTCAATGGCATCGCGCATCATACGCTCATAATTACGGCGATATTCGGTAGAACCGAACGGCAAAGTATTGATGGTGCTAATCATGATAAACATGTCTTGGTCCATCGTGTCGCCATGGCCGTTCTCTTGATGCTTGGCGCGTGCTGCCTTGTATAAATTCGCAATCAATTGCTCACGGGGGATCGAACCGTCAATATCATCCAGAGCCTCTGTACCTTCGAGGTCGGGCATAAGGTCCATCAAACCGTATTGACCTGTATATTCACGGGTCAGAACATCCATAAGCTTCAACATGTCCGGATTATGCGTCGCCATGCCTGCAATACGGTGTGCGCCGAACTCCGCCAGATACTCTCTGGCCTGCTCGTCCGCAGGTTCCGAAATCAGGTTTTGGAATAAATCGATTGTGTACTGTGGCGTATCAATATTGCCGCTGTTAAACAACAATTGTTGCGCAAGTCTTGGCGGGTCTTGTTCTGACAGAAAGTCCAGCGCTTCAATTAAAGGAACAAGGTTGTCCCGCGTCAGCATCTCATCAAGGTTCTGATTGTTGTACTCTTCCTCACCGATCATACGTTTGATCTTGTCTTTGAGGTTATCCAGATTTGCCAGAATGAACTGCCCTTTTTCAGGGGTATAATACCAGTTGTTTTCACCCGGAATGTTCATAACCATCGGGTCACTCAGGAAAATCATAAATCCTTGCAATGCGGCCTGCGAACGCAGGTCAAAATTCTCGTCCGGTGCTGTTATTTCAGGAATGCGGTGGTCCAGAATGCCGATTTGGGCAAAAGACTGGAATAAAGCGGCCAGTCCTGTGCTGCCGCTCATTCTTTCCTGTGCATCCTCAAGGGTACTGTTGATCTGCGGGGCAATAACCGTAAGGCCTTGCTCGACTCTTAAAATGGCGGAACGAACTGTCAAACGTTCCGGCGTAATCGTGTCGGCGCGCGAAACGACCACATCAATATTGTTCAGAAGTGACTGTAATTCGGCTTTACGGGTGTCCGAATCCGGCATTGCCGCGAGTTTGGAATCCAGATGGGCACGGAAAGCCGCGTCATATATACCGTCTTTAGGACCGGTCCAGCCTTCACCGTAAAAGGAACTGTTTTGCATCGCGCGGAACATGGTCTGCATGGCTTGCCTGTCCGTACTGTCCCATGCGCCGTCTGTGTTCGTTGAGCCTGCTGCGGCTTCTAATGCCGAGATCGCAGCCGTATATTCCTGAGCCGGATCAGCAGGCGCACCCACACCCGGCATGGTTGGGGTCGTATCATACAGACCCGCATCGGCCAGCGTTTGCAAATCAGCAAGCATGTCATCGGAGCCTTCAAGTAAAGCTACGGCAGCGGGAAGGTTGTTCAGAATACCAGGAGCATCGCGGCGAAGTGTCTGCAACAGGCGCATCGTATCTTCATCATGAGACGCCGCAAATATCAGCGCATCTCTCGCATTCTCTGCTTTTGAACCTGAACGGTAAATCGAGTTCAGTTCGCTCGCTCCAAGGACGCGTGAAGCTATATCCGCACCGGCAAGTAGGGTATCAACATCCCCGTCAACAAGAGCGCGTAGCTTTTCTAATCCGGTTACACCGTTATCGTCCGCTCTATTAAAATTTCGTTCTATCTGGGTTCGGAGGTTTTGTAAGGTAGCAGCATCCACCGTCGTAATAGGCGTCGGCGTTTGGCCTTCTTCGGCCATGATACTGTTTAGTTTTTGTAGGAAACTTATGGTTTCGCGCTGAAGCTCGGCATCCGTGACAGCACTCGGGTCGGAGAATCTTGCTCCAACGCCTGACAAGCCCTCAATGAGCCTCTGTGCTGCAGGATTTTCGGCTATATCCGCCATTAAGTCACACCCTCTAAATTTATTTCCGCCGTTTATTTTCTTTTTTGGACGGTTTTATTCTCAAACGTCAAAAGCTAAGTTATTGTTTTTTATATATAAAACTTGCTCCTGAATCAGGAGTACTTCTAACGTACTTGCATTATGCCACAACGGGCACAAAAAAACAAATTTTTCGTGCAATTTCAAATAGTTAACAAATAGTTAACAAATTAAAGAGGGGATGCGATCGCCGTTTTATTCAGCGTCGTCTTCTGCCGTTTCTTCCGATTCCTCATCAGCGTCCTCTGCTACGGCTTCTTCGGCAGCCTTTTCAGCCTCTTCAGCAGCTTTCTTCGCGGCTTCTTCTTCCGCTTTCTGCTTTTCTTCCTGAAGCGCCTTGGGCAAGCTCACCAGCGTAGCATTAAGAAGTTCGATCATATTGGGCTGCGTTTCATCCATTTTGGAAATCATGGTCTGACACGCTTCCAGTGAAGTCACAGGCACTTTTTGGACATCCTGACTGTTTTGGTCGCGGGCTTTGTCCACCAGCTTGAAAAACTGGTCGAATTCACGCGGACGGGCGTAATCCTGTGCCACGATCATATTCGCGACATTGGCTTCGGCGTCCTCAAGAACAGGGTCGATAGCCTCGGTCCATTCATCGTAACGGGTCGACGCCTCTTCTTTGATATCCGGGTTTTCTTCACCGCAGGAATCCATGGCGTTACCCAGATCCTCGCGCACTGTTTTCACGACTTTGATCAGATTGTAATTCCCGTACAAAACGCCAAAATGCCTTTCCTGTTCGGGGGTTAGGTCTTCCACGAACCGTTGCGCAGCCTCTCTGACCTCGATCATGGCACTGCGGGTTTTTTCTGATACGGCAGCATCCGAGGGTTCGACAGCCTCGGCTTCAGCGTCGGCTTCCTGTGACATTGATACGGCCGGAAAAACGAAAACACCCATAACGAGTGCGGAAAGAAAAATATACGGTTTCATAGAAGATCCTGATTTGTGCATTTGATAGTAATCTAGCGCTGTTTCAGGCAAAAAAAAAGCCTGTATGAATGCTAAAGGATTTTTACGTGGGGCAACACTTAAATCGTTCCTCAGCTCTCATACAGGCCAGTGCGCATGACATAAGAGATAAACCAAAATTTTAAATAACCTGTATTAACGAACCCTGTTTGGACACAACATGCGGGCCTTCCCTTGCCCGATCAGTATTTTCGGCGCTTTTGCGCTCTTAAAAAATGTCCCAAGTCACTGGTCTGTGACATACAAAAATGAGGAGAGAATGATCGATATCTTTTTGAAAACACCCTTATTACCAATCATTTGTCCTTATATATTTAACATAACACATAAAATCTTTATAGAAAGTAAATAAAATTCGAGATTTATTTTTAAGGATTTTGAGCCAAATTCGCACTGCACAATACGGATTTTGAAGCCTAAATGACCGTTATCACTTGCAAAAACGCCGCAGCTATGGCTTTTTATCGCTCGAGCATCATATTTTGAAGAGCGCCATGACCGATAATTTTTTAGAAAATATACGTGTTTCTGAAGTTCCCGTGGAAAACCATCCGCAATATATGGACCATGAATCGGTCTATAAAATCACCGAACCGGATAACAATTTCATTGCCTTTGTCGGCATCCACAATACCGCGCTAGGCCCCGGCCTTGGCGGCATTCGCTATAAAAGCTATGCAAACGAAGCAGAAGCCCTGACCGATGTATTACGTCTGTCCGAAGCCATGACATGGAAAAACGCCGCAGGCGGTCTCGATCATGGCGGCGGTAAAAGCGTCATCATGGCACAAAAGGGGCAAGACCGTCCCAGCGATGTGGCTCTGCAAATCATGGCCGAAGGCTTTAATATCATCAATAAGAACCGCACTTTGTACTACGGTGCGGAAGACATGAACATCAGCGAATACGCGCTCGATAAAATGCTCGAAACGACACCCTACATTAAGGGCGCGTCATCCGACGACCCAACAGTCGTAAGCGGCAACCCCTCCCCTTTGACGGCCATCGGCGTGTTCGAATGCATGAAAGTTGCCGTCAAACACAAGCTCGGACGGGATTCCATGGACGGTGTACGTGTATCTTTGCAAGGAATAGGCGCGGTCGGCGCAACATTGGCCAAACTTCTGCACGAAGACGGCGCCATCCTGTCCGCCACAGATACATCATCCTCCGCATTTGAAAAGCTGAAAGCCGAGAATGTAGAATGCGACAAAGTCGACCTTGATGAGATTTACGATGTCAAAGCCGATGTCTTTGCCCCGAACGCCATCGGCGGCACATTGACCGATGAAAACATTAAACGCCTGAAAGAAGCGGGCGTTCAAATCGTCTGCGGCGCTGCCAACAACCAGCAAGCAGACCAGATCGGCGGATCACAAAGCCGGTTAATGCATAAACTCGGCATTCTGTATTGCCCTGACTACATCGTGAATGCCGCAGGCGTGATCTGGGTGGCCAAAGTTGGCGAAAACGCAGAACAAATCACCAAAGAACTGCGCGAAGGCGTTCCAAAACGGTTCGCCGAGATATTGGAACTGGCCAAACAAAACCCGGACCGTGACCTCGCATCCATCGCATCTGAATACGCACGCAAACGTGTCGAGGATGCCGATAACAACAACGACCGTCATACCCGGACAGCTTAATCTCCAAGCCATAACGCAATAACGGCACCATCAAGGCGCCGTTATTTTATTCTTTTGATTGAATGACAGAGTGTCTTAGTCAGTCAGCTTATTCCACCAGCCCTTTTTCTTCTTCTCAGGCGCAGCGTTGACGACTTCGTAATCCTTAGGATCCTGATCGGCAGGCTTGTCATCATTTGATGCCTTCACCTTCTTAACAGGCTTATCCTTGGCATCGTCATCCTTCTTTTTGGATGATGATTTCTTAGGGGCAGACTTCTTCTTATCGTCTTTCCCGTCATCCTTATCGGATTTCTCCTTATCTTTTTTGGAATCCTTGGCATCGTCATCCTTCTTCTTGGATGATGATTTCTTAGGGGCAGACTTCTTCTTATCGTCTTTCCCATCGTCCTTATCGGATTTTTCGTCATCTTTCCTCTCTGTCTTTTTTGAAGATTTGGAAGATGACTTTTTGCCGGATGACTTCTTGTTATCATCATCCTTTTTAGAATCCTTTTCGGATTTAGAATCATCAGACTTCTCGTCATTACCTTTAGAGTCGTCGGAGCCTTTATTGTCATTATCGTCGTTCTGATCTTTGTCACGACCGCGACCACGTCCACGACCGCCGCGACGACCGCGTCTGCGACCACGTTTTGACTTGTCGTCATTATCGTTATCGTCGTTGTTGTCGTCGTTCTGATCATCGTCATCATCGTCCGATGACTTGTTCGCAGGCTTGGAAACCTCAACACGGTGATCGGATGCCGCCAAAGCGCTGTCAACGCGAAGCAGAACGGTAAAGTTATAACGCTCTTCGATCTCGGCCAAATTCTTACGTTTGTGGTTCAGGATGTACAAGGCCACTTCATTCGGCACATGTGCTATCACCTGTGCTGCACGGCCTTTAGTACCCTCGGCTTCGATTGCACGCAAAACCAGAATACTCGCGGCATCGGCTGTACGCACACGGCCTGTACCCGCACATTGCTGGCAAACCTCGAACTGGGACTCCGTCAAGGACGGGCTCAAACGCTGTCTGGACATTTCCATCAAACCGAAGGATGAAATCCGTCCGACCTGAATACGTGCGCGGTCACCCGAAAGCGCCTCACGCATTTTGCGCTCGACCTTACCGTTATTACGGCGGTCTTCCATATCAATAAAGTCGATCACAACCAGACCGCCAAGGTCACGCAAACGCATCTGGCGCGCTACCTCTTCAGCGGCTTCAAGGTTGGTCTTCAACGCGGTTTCCTCGATATGGCGCTCTTTGGTCGCCTTACCGGAGTTCACATCGATCGATACAAGCGCTTCCGTCGGGTTGATGACAAGATAGCCACCGGATTTCAACGTTACGGTTGTTTCGCCGATTTCCGCAATCTGGTCTTCGACTTGGTGTTTGTTGAACAGTGACATGCTGTTATCTTTGTATTCGATCACTTTTTTAGCATGTGACGGAATCATCAGCTTCATGAAGTTCTTGGCTGTCTTGAAACCTTCTTCGCCGGCCACATGAACTTCGTTCACATCACGGGTGTACAAGTCACGAACCGCACGTTTGATCAAGTCGGCTTCCTCATACACCAAAGCAGGAGCAGAAGATTCCAGCGTTGTTTCACGGATTGTGTTCCACAAGCGCAACAGGTAATCCAGATCACGCTTCACTTCAGCTTTGGTGCGTGTAACACCCGCCGTACGCAGGATCACGGACATACCTTTCGGAACTTCCAGTTCCTTGATCATATCGCGCATTTTTGCGCGGTCTTTGTTGTTCGATATTTTGCGGGAGATACCGCCGGCACGCGGGCTATTCGGCATCAGAACACAGTACCGGCCCGGCAGGGACAAATATGAACCCACAGCCGCACCTTTGTTTCCGCGTTCTTCCTTGGAAACCTGCACTAGCATAATCTGGCCACGCTTGATCACTTCCTGAATTTTGTACTTACGACGCAGGCTGAAACGGAACTTCTGCTCGTCATCCAGATCGTCATAGGCTTCTACACGCTTGGAACGTTGGGCCGAATTACGGCCACCACGTCCACGACCACCACGACCACGTCCGCGACCACCACGACGACCGCGTCTGCGATTGCCTTTATTGTCGTCTTCGTCATCATCGTCGTCTTCAGCCTTGTTACCGTCGGCGTCGTCATCATCATCTTTGCGATTGCCGCGGTTATCGTCATCATCATCCTTTTTGGATTTTTTGGACTTACCTTTTGATCCTTTTTTGGATTTGGAATCGTCATCTTCGGATGAACCGTCACCGCCGACTTCATCGACACTGTCTTTATCGTCATCAACGGTTTCAAGATCACCTTCGTCATCATCGTCATCGATGTCGGCATCCAGATCTTCTTCCTCGTCATGCTTTTTCAGCTCTTCTTCCTGCTCGGCCAGCAAAGCTTCGCGGTCGGCGATCGGAATACGGAAGTAATCAGGGTGGATTTCAGAAAAAGGCAGGAAACCGTGTCGGTTACCGCCGAAATTTACAAAGGCCGCCTGCAATGAGGGTTCGACGCGTGTAACTTTCGCGAGGTAAATATTGCCTTTTAAGGGTTTGCGGAAGGCGCTTTCGTAATCAAATTCGTCTAAGCGGCCACTATCAACGACTGCAACGCGAGTTTCCTCTGTATGCGTTGCATCTATTAGCATTTTTTTAGCCATCGGGCTTCTCCATATGTGGCGCGAGCGCTGCCTGTTCGAGCGTGCGTTGCCTCTTGAGAAAAGGCCCCGGAGTGTCATCCACGGGTGAACGGCGCGAAATCGCGCGAAACGTTATTTCAAATTTTGGATATTGCAGTTCGCGAAACCTAAGTAATCCTTTAAAGCGCTAAAACCGCAATACACTAAACACTCATAGGCACCATATACAGAAGTGAAAATTTGCACAAGCGAGAAAGTGATTCGTTTTTATAAAAAGTTGATTTATAACAATAAAAAGTGATGTCTGTTTTTGACCAAATATCCCCCGATTCATCCATTGTCGTGCTTACCGGTGCGGGCATTTCAGCCGAGAGCGGGTTGGCAACGTTTCGTGGTGCCGACGGACTATGGGAAGGCCACCGTGTAGAAGACGTGGCAACGCCCGAAGCATTCGCACGCGACCCGGCACTCGTTCATGAATTTTACAACTTGCGCCGCAAGGGTGTGAAAGACGTACACCCCAACGATGCGCATAAAGCATTGGCGGAACTGGAACAAAAGTGGTTGGGCGAAGTGCTGGTCGTCACACAGAACATCGACGACCTCCATGAACGCGGCGGCAGCAAAAACCTGATCCATATGCATGGCGAGGTTTTAAAGGCGTTCTGCGCCAATTGTTCAGACGGAATGGGGGACAAGATAGACTGTGTCGATGATCTGGCCGTAGAAATGGCCTGCGAAAACTGCGGCTACGCGGGCGGTTTACGCCCCGACATCGTGTGGTTCGGCGAAATGCCCTATCAAATGGAGAGAATATTCGAGGCCTTGCAAAACTGTGATGTGTTTGTCTCCATCGGCACATCGGGCAACGTATATCCCGCCGCCGGATTTGTCCGCGAAGCCCTGCTCAGTGGCGCTGTAACGATTGAATGCAATCTGGAACACTCCATGATTGCCAATGATTTCCACGAACACATAACCGGTCCGGCCGGTGAGACTGTGCCCGCTCTTGTGCGAAGGCTTTTGGCGTAAAATATTAGCACACCGTCCTTTACAGCCCACCGCCACGGCATGTTATATATTATAGGTTACTGCTTGAGTTGGGGTCCCGCTTGTTTAAACGATTCATTCAATACTGTTTGCTGAGCCTTCTGGCTGTCTTCACGTTCGTGCCGCAAAGTCAGGCACTGGATCTGGACGCCGTTCGTTTCGGCCTGCATCAGGATAAAACACGCCTCGTGCTGGACCTCGATCGCAGCGCGGACTTCCGTGCATTTGTTTTGGGCGACCCTTACCGCATGGTCATTGACTTGCCCGCCTTCGAATGGAAGGCAGGCGATGTGGACAGCCCACACAATGCAGGCGTACTGGAAACACGCCACGGCAATTTGAAACCGGGCATATCGCGCATCGTTTTCGATATGAACCGTCCGGTCAGCATCCAAAAAGCATTCACCCTGCCCCGCAACGGCGATAAACCGCCGAGACTGGTCATTGATTTCGCCAACGTCTCCGCGGGCTTGTTCACACGCACTAAAAGCAGCGTATTCGGCACACTCAACGTCGACGACGTGCAAAGCAATGTCGCATTTAAAGGCTTGGCCACACCATCGGCGCCTATACCGCCGAAAAAGGCCGAAAAACCATTGATCATGATTGACCCCGGTCACGGAGGCGTTGATCCGGGTGCCGTCGGTTCAAACGGTGTCTACGAAAAGAAAGTGGTTCTGGCTCTGGCGAAGGAACTGAAAAAGCAACTGGAGGATAGCGGCCAGTATCGCGTGAAATTAACGCGTGAGACCGATATTTTCATTAAACTGTCCGATCGTGTAAAAATCGCCCGCGAACATGGTGCAGACCTCTTTATCTCCATACATGCCGATTCCCTTGAAAATCACAGCGTAAGCGGTGCATCCGTATACACATTGTCTGAAAAAGCGTCAGATGCGCAAACCGCCCGTTTGGCAGCCCGCGAAAATAAAGTTGATTTGATCGCAGGCATAGATTTAAGCGTGGAAGATCAGGACGTTGTTACAATTCTGACCGAACTGGCTATGCGTGATACCACCAATCAGTCGAAATATTTTGCAAACACGCTTGTCGATCACCTCAGAGCCGACCGCCTAAAAACACTGGATACCGCCCATCGTTATGCAGGATTTGCAGTCTTAAAAGCACCCGATGTTCCGTCGGTACTGATAGAAGCGGGCTTTATGTCTAATAAAAACGAAGCGAACCAGCTTAACTCGGCCAGCCATCGCAAAAAAATTGCTAAGGCGTTGAAAAAAGGTGTAGACCGCTATTTCGAACAAGTTCGCAAGAATCAGCGCATATAACAAAGCGCTTCTTTTGTGCAAATTGGCAACACATTGGGAAAATTCCTAAAAAAACTCTTGAAAAACAGTGTTCAATGCCCTTTTGATTGTGTATAAGAAAATCTATTCGCAATTGCTCGGTAAGAGCATAGGTTTTTAACTAACTTTAAAACGAGGTCTAAATGAAAACTTTTTCAACTATTCTATGCATTGCCGGTACAGCGGTAGCATTGTCAGCATGTAACGGCCAAATGGGCAACTACGAAGACGAAGCTCCATACGCTCAAGAGCGTACAGCTACACATTCAGGTACAGCTTCTGCTTCTCCACGTCAGCCGGCTCCAGAGCCAAGAGCTGAGCGCGTGTTCAGAGAACAGCAAACAAAATAATTTTTGCTGATAAATAAAGATTTAAGGCTGCTCAACCTTGGGCAGCCTTTTCTTTTTGCGTTAAGATAAAACTATTATGCGTCGTATCGTCGATATCATTCTGTTTATATTCGCCAACCTGTTGGGGTTCTCCTCAACAGCCATCAGCTACAACTTCGCCTATCTATCGGGGCTTATCGATACAGCCTTCCCCGAGACCATCGGCGAGGATGTCCTGTATAACGACTTCTTTCTGGGCACGATCATCACATGGGCCGTATGCGCCGTCTTCAGTCTCGGATTCTTCTTTGCAAAAGGGAAAGAACGCTATCTGTTCTTATGCGTTCCAGTGATTGTACCGATGATTTACGGGTTCAACGTGCTGAACGGGTTAGCCGCATTGTCGTAAGAGACGGGACGCTGATCGTCCTCGGCAACATAGATTTCATCCAACTGTTCCTTACCCGAATCAGCGGCTTCAACCTCTTCTTCCTCGTTTTCTGCGCCCTCAACCAAATCCTTGATTTCTTCTGGCGGCTCGAACTCTTCTACGGCGGCTTCGGCATTAGTCTCATGTTCAATGATCTCGTCATCTTTAACCTCCAGTGACGGTCTGCGGGCAATCGCCACAGGATAACCGTTACGGGTCTTCAGAGCTTTGCGAATTGCGGGCCAGCGAAGACGGTCCTGAAACTCTCCGGCCGTCTTGATGATCATATTCATCTCGTCATTGCTGATTTTCTCTTCCTGCACTTCGCCCATCTCCTCCATAGCAGCGGACTGCTCCAGAGACGGGTTGGCTTCGAGGAACAGCTCATCATCAATCCAGGCGACTTTAATAGGCTGATTCACGACAGTTACTTTCGTCCCGACAGGCACAAGATCGAACAGCTTGATAATGGCCTCGGGGTAAGAACGGATACATCCGGAGCTTACGCGGCGACCAATACCGAACGGCTTGTTCGTGCCGTGGATACCGTATGTCGGCCATCCCAAATAAATCATATGCGTACCCAGCGGGTTATCAGGGCCCGGCGGGTATGTGGCTTTTAATGTCGGGTCTTCTTTACGCATACGCGGTGTAGGGGTCCATGTAGGGCCCACCTTCTTGCGCACAACCTTGGTAACGCCTTCGGGCGTATTGAGCCCCTCACGACCAATACCGAGCGGTGTATGGAACGGTTCTTCATCACCGTTCACAAATGCGTACAAGCGTAAATCCGCAAGGTTGATAACAATACCTTCGCGCGGTGCATCCGGCAGGATATGGCGTGTCGGCAATATCAAATCCGTACCTTTCCCCGGTAACCACGGATCAACATACGGGTTTGCCGCACGCAATTCTGTGAAACCGAGGTTAAAATCACGGGCGATGTGTACGAACGTGTCTTCGTACCGTGTATCATATTCGATCATATCGCCGACATACGGCTTGTCGTATTCCGCCTGCGCGAGTTGCGGCAGACAGAGCGTAATAAGAAAGGCGGAAACGTAAATTAAGCGCATGTATCTAAACTCTTTAACTTAGCAATCATAACTATATGACAATTTATACGGGTTGAACACTGAAAACCCTTTGAAACCCTAGGCCATAGCCTCTTCCAGACCTTCAACCAGCTTATCCAGAAACTCCTGCGTTGTAAGGTATTTCTGGTCTTTACCAATCAAAAGCGCAAGGTCCTTGGTCATATGTCCGGCCTCTACGGTTTCGACACATACGCGCTCAACAGTCTCGGCAAACTCGACCACATCCGGTGTTTCATCAAACTCACCGCGATACTTCAGCCCGCGCGTCCACGCAAAAATCGATGCGATCGGGTTGGTGGATGTCGGTTTACCGTCCTGATGTAAACGGTAATGGCGGGTTACGGTTCCGTGTGCGGCTTCCGTTTCTACGGTTTTGCCATCAGGCGTCAGTAGCACAGACGTCATAAGCCCCAGCGAACCAAAGCCTTGGGCGACGATATCGGACTGTACGTCACCGTCATAGTTTTTACAGGCCCAGACAATGCCGCCATTGCCTTTCAGCGCGAACGCGACCATGTCATCGATCAGGCGGTGCTCGTACCACAGATCGTTCGCTTCAAACTCTTCTTTAAATTCCTCATCATAAATACGCTGGAAAATCTCCATGAACTTTCCGTCATATTGTTTGAGGATCGTATTTTTGGTCGACATGTAAACGGGATAGCCGCGCTGCAAGCCATAGTTAAAAGAACTGCGCGCAAAGCCCTCGATACTTTCATCAAGGTTGTACATACCCATAGCGACGCCGCTGGCGGGGAAGTTGAACACTTCCCATTCTTGCGCCTCGCCACCGTCTTCCGGTTCGAACTTCATTGTTAAACGTCCGGGACCGGGGATTTTCATGTCTGTGGCTTTATACTGATCACCAAAGGCATGACGGCCGATAACAATCGGGTTTTCCCAACCGGGCACGTATTTCGGCACGTTCTTGGTCGTAATCGGTTCACGGAATACCGTCCCGTTCAGGATGTTACGGATCGTCCCGTTCGGGGAACGCCACATTTTCTTCAAACCAAATTCTTCAACACGCGCTTCGTCAGGCGTAATCGTCGCACATTTAATACCGACACCATGTTCTTTAATCGCGTTGGCTGCATCCACAGTCACCTGATCGTCAGTATCATCGCGGTTTTGTATCGACAGGTCGTAATATTTCAAATCCACATCCAGATACGGCAGGATCAGCTTGTCTTTGATGAACTGCCATATAATGCGCGTCATCTCGTCGCCGTCGATTTCAACTATCGGATTTTTTACTTTGATCTTGGTCACGGGTCTTCTTCCTTCCATCCCAAATACTGCGGAACTGGCATATTATACGGCTTTTGAAGCATCTTCCAGCCCCTAGAATACAATAACCTCTGTGGCTTTTCGGAACTTTACCACACACAGGCCGTTATGAAGATATAAGCTTACCAACGCAGATTGAAAGGACTCAAAATGGCTACGCAGGAAAGTAATAACGGATTATATTTTATTGTCGGTGCATTGGTTGTCATCGTCGCAGTGATCGGATTTCTTTATGTAGAAAACGATAACACTGAAATCACGAACATAGATCCGGCAGCCGGCATTGAAGAAACAGCCGACAATATTGAAGACAGCACAACAGAATTGAACGTTGATGTTAATGATGACGGTTTCAGTGCGTCTACGGAAACACAATCCGAAGGCAACTAAGCGGATTTAATCCATTAAGGTCATAATTTCAGCGTGCAGCTTTTCATAGGCACGCTGGAATATGCCGCTTTTTGCTATGCGGCCCTTCCCTTCCAGATACACCTCATACATCGTTGTGCGCGGACCGACCCTGCGTATCACAAACTGTAGATACGGTTTGAATTTCTCCGCCCTATAATAAGTATAGGTGGCAAGCCCTTCGTCAAAATCACAATCAACAGCGCGGTAATTCAGCACTTTTTCAGCCGCTGCCTGTAAGTACAATCCGTCCAACTGCTTGAATTGCGCATTGGTAAAGCCGGAGGGGTGACTCGATTTCGAAAAAGGTATAATTTCAGTCATTCCCTTATTTTAGCATTTTTGGGCAAAAGGAGAAATATAATGGCTTTACTACACACCCCCACAGATAATGAAAATTTCCAAGCGCCTGATTTTGAACTAAAAAACATAGACGGCACGATGAAAACCCTCGCCGACGTTAAAGGCGAAAAAGGCACGGTCATCGCCTTTATTTGCAATCATTGCCCGTACGTCAAAGCCATCATAAAACGCTTCGTCGAGGACGCAAAAACCTTACAGGACAACGGTATCGGCGTTGTCGCCGTCATGCCCAACGACACAGCAACCCACCCTGCCGATTCTTTTGAAAACATGGAAAAATTCGCCACCGAACACGGATTCACCTTCCCGTACGTCATTGATGAAACACAGGAAGTGGCCCGGGCCTATGATGCGATCTGTACGCCCGATATTTTCGGCTTCAACGCTGACGGGGAATTACAATATCGTGGCCGTCTGGACAGTGCAGGTCCCGACCCCGCCAATGACAGCACCGAAAAAGAACTTCTGAACGCCATGCTGGAAATTGCTGAAAGCGGTCAGGGCCCCGCAAAACAGTTCTCGTCCATGGGCTGTTCGATCAAGTGGAAATAAGATTCTAAAGCCTTGAATATTAAAGCGTTTATTCCTAGTGTGAAATTTCGTCGTTTTTTCATCTGGCAAGGCACGAACGACGAAGTGTATAAGCATACACGAGGAAGTACAGTAACGAAGCCCAGAGGAAAAAATGGCTGATTTATTACAAGAAGTTGATGAAGTCATGCGCCAGGAGCGCATGGAAAAGTTCTGGCAAGAAAACAAATTCTACATCATTGGTTTTATTGTCGGGACAATCGTTCTAACCGGCCTTCTCTCCGCGTACCGGACCTGGGATTACAACGTTAAAGAAGAACAAACCGCCGCCATCATCGCGATGCAGGATGACGAAAACTACCCTGAAAACCTGCTGGATAACGAGCTGGATTTCCGTGGCGGACTTCGCGGCATCGCACTGATGCAGGGCGCAGCCACAGCACTCGGCGAACAAAATACAGAGACAGCTCTAAAACTCTATGACCGTGCGGCTCTGGATACAGGCCTACCCGACGATATACGTCAAAGCGCAATCATCGCCAGCGTCAGCTTGAAAATGGATACGGAAGAAACACCCGACGGGCATGTCTTGCTCAAGGAGCTTCAAGTCGTGACACAGGATACTGACAGCCCGTGGACAGCCCACGCACATGTTTTGTCAGCGGTCATCCAGTTCCACCAGTTCGATAACTACGCGGTAGCCCTGACCCATCTCGACGATGCGTCCAATGCTCCAAACCTGCCGCGCAGCATGATGGAACGGATCGAAGCACTGAAACATCTTTATACCCTGAAATCACAAAACACATCCGAGACAGGTTAACTCTATGCTACGCTCACCTTCCCTTCTGGCTCTTGCCGGTA
This sequence comes from Alphaproteobacteria bacterium, assembly GCA_016764775.1. Classification (GTDB taxonomy): domain Bacteria; phylum Pseudomonadota; class Alphaproteobacteria; order Micavibrionales; family Micavibrionaceae; genus TMED27. The sequence continues at coordinate 11,441 of JAESRE010000025.1, read as the reverse complement.
TCCTCGTTTTCCTAAGCGCCTGTAGTGACAAAGACGATGCCCCGCCTTTGGAAGGTGAACGGATCAGTGTTCTGGAATTACAACGCTCACTGGAACCGGATGATCCTCTGTTAGAGGCGCAAGGCCTGCAAATGCCGCCCGTCTGGCAAAATGAATTCTGGCCGCAAGTCGGCGGATATCCGAACCACTCCATGCAGAACCTCGCCCTGAACGGCGGCGAGCTTAAGCAAGCATGGAGCGTCGATATCGGCGAAGGCGGCGATGAAGAAATCCCTTTGATTACACAACCCATCATCTTTGACGGCGTTATCTACGCTCTGGACACAGAAAACGACATGAGCGCCTACAACCTCGAGAGCGGAAAACGTCTCTGGAGAACGGACATTAGCGCCAAGGAAGAAGACGACCGCGTGATTACGGGTGGTATTGCCGCCGGCACAGGCGCGATTTATGCCACGAACGGCTATAACGAAGTTCTGGCTATCGGCCCGAGTGACGGCAAAATTTTATGGCGTAAAACCATCCCTGCTGTTTCCCGCGCGGCCCCGACCGTGTTCGAAGGCCGTGTATTCGTCGCAACACTCGACAGCCGCTTGCTCGCTTTAAGCGCCGCAAACGGGAATGTATTGTGGGAATATAACGGCGTTGCCGATGATGCCGCCCTTGTCGGTGCGGCCAGCCCCGCCGCCAATCAGGACATCGTCGTTCCGGCATTCTCATCCGGTGAAGTCACCGCCCTGCGCATCGAAAACGGTTCTGTTGCATGGTCGGATAACCTCGCCAGCGTACGCGGTCTCGGCGGCTTGTCCACCATCTCCGATATCCGGGCTCTACCCGTCATCGATAAGGGCATCGTCTATGCCATCAGCTTCAATGGCCGCCTCGTAGCAATCGATAAGCGTACAGGCACACGTATCTGGCAACGTGAAATCAGTGGCGCACAAACACCATGGATGGCGGGCAACCACATGTTCGTCCTGTCCACCGACAACCAGCTCATCGCTCTTGGCCGTGACAGCGGTGCTATTCGCTGGGTTACAGACCTGCCGCGATTTGACGACGATGATCCGCTTATCTTCGTCGGACCGGTTCTTGCCGGCGGACGCCTTATTCTGGCCGGAACAGGCGGACGTGTAATCGAAGTATCGCCCGAAACAGGTGATATCCTTCGTGAATGGGATACAGGCGCAACCGTTGCCGTTCCCCCGATCGTCGCCGCAGGGCAGCTCTTTATTCTTACCAATGACGGTAAGCTCGTTGCTTATCGCTAGACATACGCCATACGCGCGTGATACGACAGCGCCATGTTTACGCTCGCGCTCATAGGCCGCCCCAATGTCGGCAAATCAACCCTCTTCAACCGCTTCGCGGGCAAAAAGCTTGCCATCGTTGATGATACGCCGGGCGTAACCCGCGATTGGCGTGAGGCTGACGGGTTTTTATTTGACCGTGACATGCACATCATCGACACCGCGGGCTTGGAAGAAAGCTTTGATGACTCCATTCAAGGCCGTATGCGCCAGCAAACCGAAGCAGCCCTCAAACACGCAGACGCCGTACTGTTCATGATAGACGGGCGCGCAGGCGTAACCCCGTTAGACGAACATTTCGCAGGTTGGCTGCGCAAACAGAAATTCCCTGTTATCCTTGCCGTAAACAAGGGCGAGAATGAAAAAGCCGTGCAAACCGCCATGGGTGAGGCGTACGGCCTTGGCCTCGGCGAACCGATAGCGATTTCCGCCGAACACGGCACGGGCATGGAAGAGATTTACCACGCGCTCAGCCCCTTCTTCCCCGAAGATGACGAAGAAATCGAAGAAGACAATCTCGAGAATTTCGAAAACTTCGACAACATTGACGACCTCGAAGGCCGCGATGATTTCGAATTCCAGCAAGAAGAAGACGATCCCGAGAAACCGATTAAGATCGCCATTGTCGGCCGTCCCAATGTCGGAAAATCCACGTTGTTGAACGCGATTGTGCAGGATCAACGCGTCATGACAGGTCCGGAGGCGGGCATCACCCGCGACGCCATCGCCGTGGACTGGGATTATCAGGACCGCAAATTCAAACTGGTTGATACCGCAGGCATGCGTAAAAAAGCCAAGGTGCAGAATCCTATCGAACGTATGAGTGTCGAGGATTCCATCCGTGCCATCCGTCTGGCCCAAATCGTAATCATGGTGATTGATGCCAACGCCATTCTCGAAAAACAGGACCTGCAAATTGCCGAGCATATTATCGAGGAAGGCCGCGCGCTCGTCATCGCCGTCAACAAATGGGACTCTGTGAAGGACCGTGACGATGCGCTTGATGAACTCGCCTATAAAATGGACACCTCACTGGCACAGATTAAAGATATCCCGTGGCAAACCATTTCCGCATTAAACGGCCGCAATATCCACAAACTGCTGGACCGTGGTCTGGACGCGTACACGCTTTGGAATAAGCGTATCTCAACAGCCGGGCTGAACCGCTGGCTGCAAAAAATGGAAAGCCAGAACCCCGCACCGCTCATCAGCGGCCGCCGCAACCGTTTGAAATACATCACACAAGTCAAAACCCGCCCGCCGACATTTGCATTATGGGTCTCAAGACCGGATAAACTACCCGCCGCATACAAACGCTATATTATGAACGGGCTGCGCAAGGACTATCAGATACCGGGCGTACCGATCCGGCTACTTGTCAGACGTTCGAAAAACCCGTATGCATAGGTTAACACACCTGAATATAAGGAGATTTTAGACATGGAACTGGATTTAGGACCCGAAAGCGAATTTATTGCTTTGCTTACATTCTGGGGCATGCGCCTGTTAACGGCCATTGCCATTTTGATCGCAGGATGGGTGATCGGGAAATGGGCCAGTAACCGCATAAAATCTTTCAAAAAGCTCGACGACACGCTTAAAAGTTTCCTCGGCGGCTTGGCAAAGTATGGCATCCTCTCGATCGCTTTTGTCGCTGTACTGGGGCAACTCGGTGTACAAACCGCCAGCTTGCTGGCCGTTTTGGGTGCCGCCGGTCTGGCGATCGGTCTGGCTCTGCAAGGCACACTCTCTAACGTCGCATCCGGTGTAATGATGCTGATCCTGCGTCCGTTTAATGTCGGTGACTACATCGAAGCGGGCAGCGTCTCAGGAACCGTAAAATCCCTAAGCCTCTTCGCAACCGAACTCGCGACACTGGATAACCTGTACGTCTTTGCACCGAACAGCCAGATCTGGAATTCCGAAATCATCAATTACAATCGTAACAAGCAACGCCGCTTCGACCTCGTTAACGGCATTGCCTATGACGAGGACATCGATAAGGCGATCAAAGCCATTAAGGCCATCATCGATAAAGAAGAGCGTATCATTACAACAGCGGGTAAAGAGCCGGTTTACTACGTATCCAGCCTTGGCGATTCATCCGTGAATGTCGGCGTCCGCTACTGGACCGCAACATCAGACTTCCTGGCTACAAAATGGGATCTGACCAAAGCCACGAAAGAGGCTCTGGACAAAGCGGGCATCTCTATCCCGTTCCCTACACGTACATTGGAATTCTCACCCGAGAGCGTAGAAGCTCTGGCAGCAAGTTCTAAGAAAAAAGCAGCTTAAATTTCTAGGATTTACGACGCTCTCGTAAGTCTGTGACTTTCGCGCCTGTCTGGTTGTTTTTGTAATCAACCAGCTCGACAGGATAATCACCTGTGAAGCAAGCATCTTCGAATTGCGGCTGTTCGTTATTACGCGCCTCTTCACCCAGTGCACGATACAAACCGTCAATCGTCACATAGGCCAGAGAGTCAGCCCCGATATATTTGCAAATTTCTTCAACCGACTTTTCATGGGCCAGCAACTCGCTCGTTGTCGGCGTATCAATGCCGTAAAAACAACTGAAACGGATTGGCGGCGACGATATGCGCATATGCACTTCACGCGCACCTGCGGCACGGATCATCTCAACAATTTTCTTGGACGTCGTACCGCGCACGATAGAGTCATCGACCAGAACAACGCTTTTACCTTCGATGAACTTGCGGTTGGCGTTGTGCTTCAACCGTACACCCAAGTGGCGGATTTTATCCGTCGGCTCAATGAATGTACGACCAACATAGTGGTTGCGGATAATGCCCAGCTCAAACGGCACACCGCACTCTTCGGCATAACCAATAGCTGACGGCGTACCGCTGTCGGGAACAGGTACAACCAGATCAGCGCCCACTACAGGCTCTTCTTTAGCCAGTTCGGCACCGATATTCTTGCGTACTTCGTAAACAGAACGGCCGCCCATAACGCTGTCGGGACGAGCAAAATATACGTACTCGAAAATACACGGTTGCTCAGGAACTTTATCAAACGGACTGTGGCTCTGAACGCCATCCTGCCCAATAACAACCATCTCTCCGGGCTCAACCTCGCGTACGAATTCCGCACCGATAATATCCAAAGCGCATGTCTCAGAAGCCAGAATGTACGCCTCGCCTAAACTGCCCAGAACAAGCGGACGAATACCGTGTGGATCACGGATACCGATCATTTGGCCTTCCGCACACGCGACGAGCGCATATGCACCCTTCACGCGACCAAGCGCTTCTATGAAACGTTCCGCGAGGGTCTTTTTCTTGGACACCGCAATCAGGTGAATGATGGTTTCAGTATCACTGGTGGACTGAAAGATAGATCCGCCCTTTACCAGCTCCTGCCTTAGGGCATGCGAGTTAGTCAAATTTCCGTTATGAGCAACAGCAAAGCCGCCGAAATCCATATCGGCATAGAGAGGCTGTACGTTACGCATACCCCCTTCACCTGTGGTGGCATAGCGGTTGTGGCCCAGTGCAACGTAGCCTTTCAAACGGTCAATAACGTTGCTTTCACTGAAGTTCGCACCTACAAGCCCTTGGGCTTTGTGTGCAAAAAACGTCTCGCCGTCATAGGAAACAATACCGCAAGCTTCTTGCCCGCGATGCTGCAAAGCGTGCAAACCAAGAGCCGTAAACGCGGATGCATCCTCGGTACCGTAAACACCAAACACGCCGCACTCCTCGTGCAACTTATCATCGTCAAACTGTATAAATTCTTCACTCATAGTATTATGGATTGGTGTCATCTGTTTCGTCCTGGAACAACTGGTCCATGTTATCACGAAACTCGTCGTTATAGCCTTCGTTACTTTCAGGAATAATATTGTTGTTTTCGGGTTCGGTTTGTAGGGGCTCGTTGTCATCTTCTTCGGATTTCAACAAACCGTTGTCTTCAAGGGCTTTACGCGTCTCGCTAATATCTTCCAGCTCCTGCACGCCTTCTTCGGCTTTTTCTATCGCTTCCTCAGGCAACAAGTCGGCAATCATCTCTGCCGTACGTTCCAGATAGAACTGCGTGGAACTGCCTTCAAATACATCTGCCTTCGTTTCATCGTCAATAAACAGGTGAACGGGCAGGTAAAGAAGCCCGAGAATAATGACACCGCGCAACAGGCCGAATATAAACCCGAGCGTACGGTCAATGGCACCCAGTCCGATACTGCGCACACCTTCGGCCAAAAAGTGACTGATAACGGAAAGAATGATAACCACGCCGATAAAGATGACGCCATAAGACAACGCGTCGGCAACAATATCGTACGGTAAAATCCCTAAAAGCTTGTCAGGCTCTTCCTGTGCTGCGTTTTCCGCGACACCGAACCAGTCACGCATGTGGGGTTTGAGAAGGGGGCCGAAGAAATAGGCCGCTGCCAGACCGCCGACAACACCCGTGATTGTAAGGACCTCGCGGATCAAGCCCCGCATAAAGGCGATAAGTGCCGAAATCAGCAATACGGCAAGAACAACAATATCAACGATCATATAAAGTCTGCGCGTGGTTGGCGGTTAAGCCCCATACATAAGTAAAGCGGGTTATAAAATCAAGACTTTAGTCGCGTAAGCTTACACAGCGTACGCTTTTGGCGGTGCGTTACTGACAAACAAATCAGCCAGCATCTGTATATGCTCCAGTTCCGACACACGAATTTCATCGTTTTTCGCCTTTTTGGGCGCAATACTTTTCTTGGATTTCGGAATGATCGCTTCACGGAAACCAAGCTTATGAGCTTCTTTCAAACGCAGGTCGGGTTGCGCAACCTGTCGTACTTCACCCGCAAGACCGACTTCGCCGAAAAACACCATTTCCGCCGGCAAGGGGTTATTTTGTAACGCGCTGATCAATGCCGCAGCTACGGCCAGATCCGCCGCCGGTTCGTTAATGCGTATACCGCCCGCAATGTTGAGAAAAATATCACAACCCGAGATTTGCAAACCGATCCGCGTTTCCAAAACAGCAACAATCATAGCCAACCTGTTCGGGTCCCAACCGATCACCGAACGGCGCGGCGACGCCAGTGATGACGGCGCGGCCAATGCCTGCACCTCGACCAGCATCGGGCGTGAGCCTTCAAGGGCGGCCAGAACGGCGCTCCCCGCCACATCCTGATTACGTTGAGAAAGAAAGATTTCAGAGGGGTTTTCAACTTCGGCTAATCCGCCGCCTTCCATTTCGAAGACGCCGATTTCATCCGTCGGGCCGAAACGGTTTTTTACCCCGCGCAAAATGCGGAAATGGTGTGAACGGTCCCCTTCGAAATACAGCACTGTATCCACCATATGTTCGAGAACACGCGGACCCGCAATCTGTCCTTCCTTCGTCACATGCCCGACAAACAATACCGCCATGTTACGGGCCTTGGCGTAGCGGATAATTTCCTGCGCACTTGTACGTACCTGAGTCACCGTGCCGGGGGCCGATTCAATATTATCGACATACATGGTCTGAATCGAATCGATAACCAAAAATTCAACGGGCTTCTCTCCGCCTTCCACACTGGTCAGGATATCCCGTATGTTGGTTGTAGAAGCCAACTCCACCGGCGCTTCGGCCAAACCAAGCCGTTTCGCACGCATACGCACCTGATCAATGGCTTCTTCACCGGAAACATACACGCAGCGCGCGCCCTTTTGGGCCAGCGCACAAATCGCCTGTAGTAATAATGTCGATTTACCGATGCCGGGGTCGCCGCCGATCAGCGTCGCCGAGCCGGGCACCAAACCACCGCCGCATACGCGATCAAATTCTTCTATACCCGATACATAGCGTTTGTAATTTGTCTGGGTCGGGTCATTCAGCGAAACAAAATCGACTTTGCGTCCCTTCTTGCTCGTTAACCCCTTCGGCACAGCTGTTTGCGCGACCGTATCCTCGGTCATGGAATTCCATTCGCCGCAGGATTCACACTTGCCCGCCCACTTGCTATGGACCGAACCACAAGACTGACAGATATATGATTTCTTTGCCTTCGCCATAGAATCACTATGCCGCAAAAAAGAGAACAAATAAAGAACAATTTTTAGGTGTAAGACGGATTATTAAGCAAATTCATCCATGCCGGATGCGCTTGCATTGGAAAGCCCGTCGGCTTTATCGACATTGTAAAAAGCCAGCTTGAAATCGTCGCGGTCACTCGTCAGATACAAGCCCTGCACATACTGTATATCGGGATATTTCTGCGCGATTTCGAACGCATGCTCTTCATTTTTAACACCTTCGGCCACAGCCAGCGCATCGGGCATCAGCGTGCGTACAAAAGACATCACTTGATCAAGCGAGTTGGCCTGCCCCTCTTCGGCGCATACGGAATGGCGGTCGATTTTTACAAATTCAGCCAACCCTTCAAATTCAGCCAGCCGCAGAACATCATTCATGTTCAAACCCACATCATCAATCGCAAACCCGACATCCAGCATCTTATACAGCTCCAGAACTTGACGACTCATCGCCAGATGCGGACTGCTTTCATGAATTTCGATGATGATTTTTTCTTCGCTGTTTAATTGCAAACTTTCCAGACGCGCCAGCGTGGCTTTGACAAAATCTGAATCACGTAATGACCGTGCAGAGATATTGATCGAAACCTGCTTTTTAGTGCCCGCTTTACGCATACGTTCAAACTGCCCCAAAGCGACAAGAAACAAAATTGCGTCAATCTGTGCGGTATAGCCTGTTTCATAAAACGCCATAATCGCCGGATAAGGCGCCATCGGGTTGCCTTTGAAATCTTTAACCCGCAGCAGCATTTCACCCGGCATGGATAACGGTGCGTACGGCGAAATAATATGCCACGGCTCTATGCCGAATACGTCTTGTTTGTGGAGAACCATGTTGGCCAGCGCAACCAATGTGCGCAGACCGTAAACCATCTGCTCTTCGGATTCTGTACCTTCGGCATCGCGTACGTGCTTCTGAAAACTGCGTATAAGATTTTCGATGCGCCGAAGAAGTTCGGTGTCGTAATCTTGAACGGTTTCAGGTTGCTGTTGTCGCGATGTCTGCATTGTATATTAGTATACGCTTTTATCCCTCGCGTTGCACAGCCCATAGAATTCGCGCTTGCTTTTGAGTGATTTGGCCGTAAATAGCCAATTGTTTTGTCTTGCGTATCTGCTTACCCTCGCCCAGATAGACGCTATCCTCCAACGCCAATTCGCCGCCCGAATGATGGAAGCGCCAACCGACGCCGCCCGGCAAACGAAGCAAGGCTTCTTGCCCTTCACGGATCAAAGACACCATGACTTTTGGATGTAAATGGAAACGGATAACCGCCTCTATCGGTCTTTGCGGATCATGCTGAGCAGTCAGGCTATCTTCACCGCGAATATCCTGCCCCTGATCGGACACGTACAGGCGGCGCTTATGCGTAAAGCCGTTAAGGGCCACATACCCCTCATGCGCTGCTTCCAGCAAGGTTGCATTCTTATGATCTTCTCTGGACGAATACGATGCCTTGCCAACCAACGGGTTGCGGCTATCAAGCGTGATACTGGTATGCGCAGGACAAGCACTCAAAGCATCCTGCCAGTCTTCGTCCAGCGGATGATGCCCGCAATTCACAAAAACACGCTGACGTCCGTAATTCATCTCGAATGCCAACGGGCCGTGATGACTGACATATTCGCCCGCCTTACCGGTATCCATTACAATCGTCGTGCGACCATGCACGATGCGTTCAAACCCCGCACAGGGAAGAGAGCTCATCGCCTTACCGCGAATACCGCATTGACGCATGACGGAATCCAGCACATCGCGGTCCCCTTCCTGCGCGCCATTGAACAGGCCGAGACCCTTGTCGTTGTAACGGAAGAAGCGCAGAGCAGGCCCCATTTTGTCGATGGCATGCTGAATCTTTTCAGGCATCGGATAATCCGCCGATTGCAAGGCCATGCGAATATCGAGCAATGTCTTCAAAACATCCAGCAACGCCTGCGGCGAGCGGGATCTGTGCGAGCCATCGCCCGCAATTTGTCCTTCAATTGCCCGTTCGATTTCATTTAACGCGACATCAATCCACGCCTCGTGCCCTTCAAAAGCAATACCCGCATAAAGCAAGCCTTTAGCCGCGCTGAAATGGCCGATATCTCTGGGATCACTGTTTTTCTGGGAAAACACATGGGATAAATGACGCGCCTGCCGAACGGCGGCATCAAAAAACACATGTTCGAAACGGTCGGCTTCGTCGTCGTCACCTTCGAACTGGCCGTAAAATTCATAATGCCCCAACCACATCGATAAGCGGTGGCCCGTAACTTCGGGCGCCCACGCATCCTTGTCCCAATGCCGATAGTAGGAAAGCCAGCTTTGGATCATTGCACGCGCGGCACGGCGGGCATCCGCGCCCATACCTTTTTCGCAAGACAAACTGCGCAAATCACGAAGCCACGTGAACCCGTGTACGTGCCTGATCCACGGCTGCGTAATACCAAGCGGCATCCAGCCACATTGCGCAAGCGGTAGGCTCTCGCCTTCATGCATCAGGACACCATCAAACAAAGCACGGCCCCTGTCCACATCGCCTACCCAACAATCCGGCGGACGCACGATCAAACGCTCGGGCGTGTATCCGCGCAAGCTCCAGTCGTACAGCGTCGATGAGTACGCCATCTGGCTCGCACGATTCTTAATCATGTTCAAAAACTGTAGCGGCATATCCATACCTCTAACGATCAAAAAGACAGGTCGTTACCCTCGTAACGCCTTAATATTGGCAGCGTATTGTTCAGGACCGTCCTTGAATACGGCCGTTCCGGCCACAAGCACGTCTGCTCCTGCTTCAATTACCTGTTTGGCAGTGTCAGGATTGACCCCGCCGTCAACTTCTAAATCTATCTCGCGTCCGGTCGCGTCGATCATTGCGCGCGCCTTGGCAATCTTGTCCAGTAAAGGAATAAAACTCTGCCCGCCGAAACCCGGGTTTACGGTCATGATCAGGATCAAATCAACCATATCCATCACATGTTGAATGCTTTCTATCGGCGTATGCGGGTTAAGGGACACGCCCGCTTTGACGCCATGGCTTTTAATCGCCTGCAATGTACGGTGCAGATGCGGCCCTGCCTCAACATGTGCGGTGATGATGTCGCTACCCGCCTTTGCGAAATCCTCAATCAACGGGTCGACAGGCGCAATCATCAAATGCACGTCGAAAATCTTCTTCGTATGCGGACGCAAACACTTCACGACAGGCGCACCGAATGTCAGGTTCGGCACAAAATGGCCGTCCATCACATCGATATGAATGTAATCGGCGCCGCCTTCATCAATACGACGAACCTCTTCCCCCAAAATGGAGAAGTCGGATGACAAAATAGACGGTGCAATGCGGACAGGTTGTTGCGGCATAAAATTAAACTCTTAAAGCGCGTGGATACATCTGTGAATAACAGAAAAAACTGTGACTTTATATAAATTTATCAGAATCACTTATGCAAAGCCAGAGATGATTCGGCTGAGATTTTAGGCGCTTTTGGTCAAGCGGGCAATGTAAAACCCGTCCATACCGCCAAGGGCGGCTTGGTGGAAGGAGAGGATGCGCAAATCGCCCTCCTCGGTCAGAGCTTCGTCAAACCCTCCAAGCTCCTTCGCCGTGATCGGCAAACGTTCGGCCTGTAGTTCGGTTTTAAGGAAGTGCTCAATCTGCTGCTCGCCTTCGGCCTTTTGCAAAGAACACGTACAATACACCAGAACCCCACCAGGCATCAGCATGTCGAACGCATTACGGAGCAACGCCGCCTGCAAATTCTGCAAACGGGAAACATCGGTCGCGGATTTCAAATGCGCAACATCGGGATGACGGCGTAGTGTGCCCGTCGCGCTACACGGCGCATCGAGCAAGACATAGCCCGCAGGCTCTTTCGGACGCCAGCTGCCCGCATCGGCGGTAATCACCTCAACGGAATCGGTCAGATGCATGCGCTCCAGATTTTCCTGTAAGCGCTTCAAACGCCCCGCAGAACGGTCAAGCGCGGTTACATGCGCGCCCCTCGCCGCCAGTTGCAACGTCTTACCACCCGGGGCGGCACACAGGTCATAAACACGCTCACCCTGCACATCGCCGAACAGCAACGCGGGGATGGCGGCCGCCGCATC
>JAESRE010000024.1 GCA_016764775.1 Alphaproteobacteria bacterium | reverse complement strand
TGGATTTCGGCTTCGACATCTTCGGAGGTGGGACCCATGCGTACTTCTGCGCTGCAGGTAATGCCGCGCTCCTCGTTATAGACGAGCCACGGTCGTGTTTCGTACGGGGCGAGGACATAACTCACACCGAGACTTTCCAACAATTTGTTCAAAGGAACGCGCATAAGTTGTCAAATATGCTTCGTTATCGCCGTTAAAACAATGGTTTTCAACATCCTATCATCATAGCAGAATTGTATTTTAAATGCTTCAAAGAGTGATTCTGGCATTTTTCCTCAAGAAAGCACTCAATCATTCATGCTAACAATGCTATAATTTAAAGCCTGTTATGGTGTACGGTTTAAGAATAGCGCCTATGATTTCAAAAAAACTACATTTTATCATGCTGATCCTCCTTCTGATTTCAGGAGGTTTTTCATTTGCGCATGCGCAGAGTGACGGGGCGGCCAAGCCACGATTTTTCGAGGCGAAAGTCAGGCCTTCGGACGCTGTCACCTTGAAGGCGGGCAAGTCGACCGTACAGCTATGGGGTGTGGATGCGATTGAAGGCATGCCCGCAAAATTCAATTTGAATGCTCTGGCTGAAATCGAACGGATGCTGGAGACCAACACTGTTCGTTGCGAGTTTAAAGGCAAGACAGACAACCGCGTGCTGGCCCAATGTACGAACGCGTCGCAAATCGATCTGGGTTTGCACATGCTTCAGCAAGGCTATGCCACTGTGAATCGTGACGTCATTTACGACACGCCGTTCGAGCAATCCTATCTCAATGCCGAAAAGGATGCGCGTCTGCAAAATCTGGGTGTTTGGGAGCAGGAAGCCACCGATGATGCCGACGGCAGCGCTACGCGCCTTTATATTGTTCTCGGCAGTTTGGGTCTGTTTCTAATTCTGGGTGTTTTTACCGGTTTGGCCTATTTCATCATACGCGGCTTTAATAGTGTTAAAGAGGCGCAAACCCAGAACACGGATATGATCGCACGTGAGCGCGAGCTGCGTGAAAAAGAGCGCAAAATTTTCGCCACGATGCTGGATTCGGAAATCAAATCGAATAAATCCAAGATCGAAGCCTATTTGATTGTGTATGACGAGATGCTGCGCGATCTGAAAGATACGGAAAAGCCGCCGAAATATAAAATCGCCGGTGACATCGTACAGGCCCAGCCGTCGCTTGACCGTTCAGTGTTCGACCACAATACCGACAAGCTGGATATTTTGGGTGACAAGCTGTCTTCGGATGTTGTGCACTTTTACGCCCGTGTTAAGAACAAACCCGACTACATCAATCTGGAGCCAGAGATGGAGCTGGAAGAAGCGTTGGGTATTGTGCAAAAAGCCTATGACAATGCCGTACGTCTGGACCAGATTTCAGACAGGTTGATCGATTTGTTCTCGCAGGGCGGACATTCCTCCGAAAATATCTAATCGAACAGGCTTTTCTGATCCGCGTTTGCGGTCTTCTTCTTCGGTTTTGATTTGGGTTTTGGCGACGCGCTGCCTTCGCCTACGGATACATTCACGAAATTGTCGTTGCGGAATTCGATTTCCAAATTCTGACCGTCTTGCAGGTTCTGGCCGTCGCTAACAATCTTTCCCTTGTCATTGCGGATAACCGTAAAGCCGCGCTTCAGAACGTTTTTAAAGCTGTATGCTTCAAGCATTTTGCCGAGATGTTCGACATTTTGTGCGGGTTTTTCGGTGAGCTTGTCTTTATGAGACAGCAGCGCTTTTGTAACGACGTCGAGATCGCGGATGCTGCGTTCAAGTCTTTCTTTCGGACTGCGCAGTTGTGCGCCCGCCGTTACCAGACGGTTATTTTTCACATCGAGATAGCTTTTGAAAATGCTCCCGAGTTTATCACCTAGATGATCTAGGCGCTGGGTTTGTGATTCCATCAAGCGTTTCGGATCGCCCAGACGGGCGGTGAGGTTTTCAATACGCTGGCGGTGTTCGCTGATGATGCGGTTGGCCGCGGACACAAGACGCTTTTCATCATCCAGTACCTGTGCGGCGAGTTGTGCGCGCACAGGGACAGCCATTTCCGCAGCACCTGTCGGCGTTGGTGCGCGTAAGTCAGCGGCAAAGTCACATAATGTTGTATCGGTCTCATGTCCCACGGCGGATATGACGGGGATTTCACTGTCCGCCACTGCGCGTACGACCTCTTCTTCGTTAAACGGCATGAGGTCTTCGAGTGAGCCGCCGCCACGGGCGACGATCAAAACATCGGGTTTCGGGAAGCCGTGTTCATGGATGGTTTGAAATCCGCGGACGGCTGCGGCGACCTGTTTGGCGGCACCGTCTCCTTGGACAAGAACGGGCCAGACGAGCACATCACGCGGGAACCGGTCGGTCAGACGATGCAGGATATCGCGGATAACCGCGCCTGTCGGAGATGTGACAACGCCGATGGTTTTAGGGAGGAAGGGGACGTCTTTTTTGCGTTCGGGCGCAAACAGCCCTTCGGCGGCGAGCTTTTTCTTTCGCTCCTCCAGCATTTTGAGCAATGCGCCTTCGCCCGCCAGTTCCATAGATTCGATGATGAGCTGATAATTCGAGCGTTGCGGGTATGTTGAAATGCGGCCCGTACATATAACTTCCAGCCCTTCTTCGGGTTTGACGGAAAGCTTGGACATCACACCTTTCCAGCAGACGGCGTCGATGACGGCCTGATCGTCTTTCAATGACGAATACATGTGACCGGAGGCGGCAATGGATACACGGGACAGTTCTCCACGCACTCGTACGCGGCCAAAATTCTCTTCTAAAGTGCGTTTGAGAGAGAATGCCAATTCCTGCACCGAAAATTCGGGGACGTTTGACTTCTTTGATTCATTTTCAGTCATAATTTTATGATAGAATTCTTATTTAAGGAAAAACAACCTCGAAGGTTCTATGTCGCGATCTTTTTCGTCGTATTTCACACAAACCGAAGAGCAGGCCGTTAAAGCTCTGCTTAAGGAGCTTTCGTGGAACGATGATTTATCATCCGCCGTGTATGACAGGGCAAAGGCCTTGGTCGAAGAAGTACGTGCGCAGAAAAGATCGCCGGGGCAGCTCGAGACCTTTATGCGTGATTACTCGTTGAATAGCGAGGAAGGGTTGGCGTTGATGACGCTGGCCGAGGCGCTTTTGCGTATTCCTGACAAAAAAACTGCTCAAGCGCTGATCAACGATAAGGTTGCGGCCTCGGACTGGTTAAAGAATATCGGCAATTCCGATGACTGGATGGTGAAGGCCGCCGGTGTCGGTTTGTTTATGACCTCCAAAACCCTGAACAGTGTTATGCGCCGCGTCGGTGAGCCGATTGTACGCGAGGCGATGGTGCACGCGATGCAGATTCTGGGTAAGCAATTTGTACTGGGGCACGATATCGAGGCCGCCTATCAAAATGCGGAGAAGTTCAAGAAAAGCGGTTACCGTATGTCGTATGACATTCTGGGCGAAGGCGCTCGAACGGCAATTGATGCGGAAGATTATTTCGAAGGATATGCCAAGGCAATTGAATATATCGGCGAACGGGCAGATCCGCGTGCCGAAAAACGTCCCGGTATTTCGGTGAAGCTTTCGGCGTTACATCCGCGTTACGAGTACGCACAAGAATCACGATGTGTACCCCAAATGTCTGAACGCTTAATCGCGCTGGCGCGCAAGGCGGCGGGCTATAACATGGCCCTGACGGTCGATGCGGAAGAAAGCGAACGGCTGAATACATCCTTGCAGATATTTGAAGCGGTTTTGCAGGATAAAGGATTGGGTGACTGGGAAGGGTTCGGCCTTGCGATTCAGGCGTATATGAAATCCGCGCCGCATGTGATCGACCATGTTGTGGAACTGGCCGAAAGCCATGAACGTCGTTTGCAGGTCCGTTTGATCA
Source organism: Alphaproteobacteria bacterium (assembly GCA_016764775.1). Taxonomy (GTDB): domain Bacteria; phylum Pseudomonadota; class Alphaproteobacteria; order Micavibrionales; family Micavibrionaceae; genus TMED27. The sequence goes on along the minus strand of JAESRE010000024.1, from coordinate 32,375 downwards.
AAGGGGCGTATTGGGACAGCGAGATCAAAAACGCACAGGTTGAAGGGCTGGAGAGTTTCCCCGTATACACACGCAAGGCACATACGGATATTGCTTATCTATCATGCGCGGCACGGCTGCTTAAGGAAACGGACATTCTTTACCCCATGTTCGGGACGCATAATGCGCATAGCGTTGCCGCGGTCATGGAAATGGGCGAGGACAAAAAAGGTGCGTTTGAGTTCCAGAAACTTTTCGGCATGGGGCAGGCATTGTTCGACCAAATGCTGGAACAAGGGCACGGCGCGAGCATCTATGCGCCCGTCGGACCGCACAAGGATTTATTGCCCTATCTGGTTCGCCGACTTCTCGAGAATGGTGCCAATAGCTCCTTTGTGAACCGCATACTGGACCATGATGTGTCGGTTGAAGAGCTTGTGGCTTGTCCTGTGGATAAATCAAAATCGTATAAGAGTTTCAAACATCCGAAAATCAGCTTGCCGAAAGACCTGTTTGTCGATGAACCACCGCAGGGTCGTATCAACTCGCGCGGGATGGACCTGCATGCACCTGAAGAGGTGGAAGAGCTTTATGAAAAAATGCGCGATGCGCCTCGCATGTATTATGCGTCCTCCATGATCGGAGGGGAAGGGGTTCGTCAGGGTGCAGGCGAAGATATCAAGAACCCTGCTGATTTTAATGACGTGGTCGGTCATGTTTATACACTCGATCTGCGTCATGTGGACCGCGCTTTTGAAGTTGCGAATGACGGGTATAAAAAATGGTCGAATACGCATCCTGTTCAGCGTTCGGAGGCGTTGTTGAAGGCGTCCGAATTGCTGGAGGAACGGCATGCGGAATGTATGGCTTTGCTCGTGCGCGAAGCGGGTAAGAGCATTCCCGATGCTTTGGCGGAAGTGCGCGAAGCTGTCGATTTCCTGCGGTATTATGCGCAGCAAGGCGAGGTTTTATTTGCGCCCGAAGGGCGTGCGTTGCCGGGACCTACAGGCGAGTCGAACCACTTCCTGATGCAGGGGCGCGGGGTGTTCGTGTGTATCAGTCCGTGGAATTTTCCGCTCGCGATTTTTACAGGACAAATTGCCGCAGCATTAATGGCCGGTAATGCCGTGTTGGCCAAGCCCGCCGAACAAACACCGTTGATCGGCGCATGGATGGTGGATCTTTTACATGATGCGGGTGTTTTGCCCGAAGCGTTAAACCTGATCACGGGGGACGGGCGCATTGGTGCGCAGCTGGTTGCGCATCGCGATGTTGCCGGTGTGGCTTTTACAGGCTCAACGGATGTCGCGCGCGAAATCAATATGACGCTGGCCAAAAAAGAAGGGCCGATTGTGCCGCTGATTGCGGAGACAGGCGGGCAAAACGCGATGATTGTCGATAGCTCCGCTTTGCCCGAGCAGGTTATTGATGACGTCATTCACAGCGCCTTCGGTTCAGCGGGGCAGAGATGCTCGGCGCTGCGTATTCTGTGTGTTCAGGCCGATATCGCCCAGCAGGTGATCAACATGTTGCAAGGGGCGATGAAGGAATTGAATGTCGGTGACCCGATGGATTTATCGTCCGATCTCGGCCCTGTTATCGACGAGGATGCAAAATCGGCGCTGCTGCGTCACCGCGAGGCTCTGGGCGGTTTTGCCGAATTGATATACGAGGTTCCGCTGGATATCGAGCTTGTGCGGGAAGGGCATTATTTCGGCCCGTGTGCCTATGAAATTCAAAGCATTTCGGATCTGAAAAAGGAAGTCTTCGGTCCCGTTCTGCATGTCATACGGTTCGATAAGAATAAGCTGGATGATTTGCTGGACGATTTAAAAGCCACAGAATACGGGCTGACCTTCGGCGTGCACAGCCGTCTTGAGAGCACACAGAGCCGCCTATCACTAGCCTTGCCTGTCGGTAATGTTTATGTTAATCGCGGTATGACAGGTGCAATCGTAGGCTCACAACCGTTCGGCGGTCGCGGACTTTCGGGTACAGGTCCGAAAGCAGGCGGCCCCAACTACCTGCAACGCTTTGCAAGTGAACGGGTCATCAGCATTGATACGACGGCAGCCGGCGGAAACGCCAGTCTTGTCTCATTAGACGAATAAGTTATAGTTTAAATCCACACAAATTTGGGAAGATTTGAGTTTATGAAAGTTTTACTAGTTGGATCAGGCGGGCGTGAACATGCGCTGGCGTGGGCTTTGGCCGCTTCTGAAAATTGTGAAGCGTTATATTGCGCTCCGGGGAATGCAGGCATAGAGAGCTGTGCCGAGTGTGTGGACATTAAAGGCGAAGACGTACAGGCCGTTGTGCAATTCGCAAAAGACAAAGATATCGATCTGGTTGTTGTCGGGCCTGAAGCGCCGCTGGTGGCGGGTTTGGCCGATGCGTTGATTGAAGCCGGTATTGATGTGTTCGGACCGAAGGCCGATGCGGCCCGTCTTGAAGGTTCGAAAGGATTCATGAAAGACTTATGCGCGAAATATGCCATTCCGACTGCGGCTTATGGCCGTTTCAGTGATTTCGAACAAGCCAAAGCCTTCATTGAAAAGCAGCCCGGCAATGTGGTCGTTAAGGCCGACGGCCTGGCCGCCGGTAAAGGCGTGATTATTTGTCAGAACAAGCAGGAAGCCATTGATGCGGCCGAGGAAATGCTCTCGGGTGAAGCGTTCGGCGATGCTGGCAGCGAAATCGTTATTGAAGAGTTTATGGATGGTGAGGAGCTCAGCTATTTTGCCTTGGCTGACGGTAAGACTATTTTGCCGCTGACATCCGCACAGGATCACAAGCGCGTGTTTGACGGTGACGAAGGCCCGAACACGGGCGGTATGGGCGCGTATTCGCCCGCGCATTTGATTACGGCCGAACTGGAAGAAAAGATTATTCATAAAATCATTCGTCCGACCATTGAAGCGATGGCAGCTGAAGGCTGTCCGTTTACAGGGGTGCTGTATGCGGGGCTGATGATTGTGAACGGTGAACCGAAATTGATTGAATACAACGTTCGTTTTGGTGATCCGGAGTGCCAGCCGATGATGATGCGTTTGCAGGGTGATTTGCTGGAAATTCTGCAGGCAGGTGCCCAAGGACGTTTGAACGAAATTCTCGGCACAGTGACATGGAGTGACAAAACCGCCCTGTGCGTCGTGATGGCCGCGAAAGGTTATCCGGGCAGTTACCCGAAAGGGACCCCGATTTCGAACATAGAAGATGCGAATGAAGTTAAGGATTTAACCGTTTTCCATGCGGGTACCGCGCTCAAAGACGGGCAACTGGTCAGCACGGGTGGCCGTGTTCTGGGTGTTACTGCGTTGGGTGATACGATCGCGGACGCACAGCGCCGTGCCTATATGGGTGTCGATAAGATTGAATGGCCGGATGGATTTTGCCGCCGTGATATCGGTTGGCGCGCATTGGCCGCAGAGAAAGCAGCCTAAGTCTGCTTAGCCGCTTTTTTTTCGTCGCGTTTATTTTTGAAAAAATCTGTCAGGAGTTCGCCGCATTCATCGGCCAAAACACCATGCGTGATTTCAGGCTTGTGATGGCATGTCGGTTGTTCAAAAAACTTTCCGCCGTGTAATATGCCTCCGCCTTTCGGATCAGATGCACCGAATATGACACGGTTCAGGCGTGCAAATGAAATAGCGGCAGCGCACATGGCGCAGGGTTCTAGCGTGACATACAGATCATATCCGGGGATGCGTTGCACCTCTTGCCAACTGCATAATTCACGAATACATAAAATTTCCGCATGGGCGGTCGGGTCGCATTGTTCGCGGGTGCGGTTGCCGCTTGCTGCTACGATTTTATTCTCTTTCGGATCAACCAAAACGGCACCGATCGGCACTTCGTCAATCTCTTGTGCCTTTTTTGCCTCTTCCAATGCGGCCTGCATGAATATAGTGTCTTGATCCATGACATCAGAAGATCACAAGGGTGAAAGAATTGCAAAAGTAATCGCACGCGCGGGGCTATGCTCACGGCGCGATGCAGAGCGTTGGATTGAGGCCGGTCGCGTGAAAGTGAACGGGAAAGTGTTGGAATCACCTGCGTTGAATGTGAGGCTGGATGACGAAATTGTGGTCGATAAAAAGCCATTACCGCGTAAAGAGGCGACACGGCTGTTCCTCTATCATAAGCCGGCAGGCTTGGTGACAACGCATAGGGATGAGCAGGGGCGACAGACTGTGTTTGATGCCCTGCCCAAAGAGTTGCCGCGTCTTTTGAGCGTCGGGCGGCTGGATTTGAATACCGAAGGGTTGTTGCTACTGACTAATGACGGGGAATTGTCGCGGCATCTGGAGTTACCCGCCACAGGCTGGAGCCGCCGTTACCGTGTGCGGGTGTTGGGCGATGCTTCGCAAGACAAACTGGATAAGCTCAAGAAAGGTGTGACCGTCGAGGGGGTAAAATACAAACCGATCAAAGCCGTACTGGAGACGCAAAAAGATAAAGCGAACCAGTGGCTGCATGTCACATTGCATGAAGGTAAAAACCGCGAAATCCGTCGGGTTATGGAGTATTTGAATTTGCAGGTGAACCGCCTGATCCGTATCGGCTACGGTCCGTTTGAACTTGGTAAAATGCCCAAAGGCGCTTTGATCGAAATGGAAGACGAGGTGTTGCGTCAGCAGGTAAAGCCGTTCTTCGAGGGCCGGAAATGAGAATAGTCGGCGGCGCGCATAGCGGACGAAAACTGTCTGTTCCGAAGAGCAATGATATCCGCCCGACCAGTGACAAGGTACGCGGGGCGATTTTTAACGCGCTGGATGCACGCGGTGCCGTGAACGGGGCACGGGTGTTAGATGCATTTTGCGGAAGCGGTGCTTTGGGGCTGGAAGCCCTGTCGCGTGGTGCTGCGCATGTCACTTTTTGGGATAATGACTCCCGCTCTTTGGCTTTGGCGAAAGAGAATGCCGCTTCGTTGGGTGTTGTTTCCGATTGTGTGTTTCAAAAACGTGATGCGCTGAAGTCACCTGACCCGAAACCGGGCGAAGTGTTTGATCTTGTTTTTATGGACCCGCCGTATCGAAAAAATATGATTCAGGATTTGATTCAAAATCTTAGCGATGCTTCGGCGTTGGCTGGCGATGCTGTTTGTGTGCTGGAGATGGAAAAGGGTCATGACCCGATCATCGGGTCTTCATTCGGGACACTGTTTGATAAAACCTACGGTGATACGCGGGTGATGATTATACAAAACCGTACAGAATGACGAGCAGGGCAGCACCCAGAATAATCCGGTAAATGGCGAATGGCGTGAATGTCGATTTTTGAAGCCATTTCATCATTAGGGCGATGGCGACCCACCCTGAAACAAATGATAAAATAACAGCGATCAGAACATGCATTCCCAGAACGGCATCGCCGCTTTGAATGACATCCTTTACGCCCAGAGCGCCTGCACCCGTAATGGCGATAATGGAAAGGAGCAGGGAAAAGCGTGCGCTTTCGGTGCGGGTATAGCCCAGAAAGCGGCTGGCCGTCATGGTGATACCCGAACGGCTTGTTCCGGGGATGAGGGCGAGCATCTGTGCCAGACCGATTAGGAGCGCTTCCTTAACGTTCAAGTCATCCAGAGTTTTGCTCTTTTCCTCCTTACGGTCTGCAATCCAGAGCACGATACCAAAGATCAGTGTGGTCCATGCGACAATTTCAGTGAGCAGTAGCCAGCTTGGCTGTAATATGTGTAAAGCCAGTCCAACGGCGAGCACTGGGATTGAGGCTATCAGGATATGCAGGTTCAGCCGTGCAGGCTTTTCTTCGAAACGTAAAGTCAAAAGCGGGACGATGCCCTGACCCATGACCCGTACATCTTTGCGGAAATATAAAAGCACCGACAACAGCGTCCCCACATGGACCGCTACATCCATAATCTTTGTGTTGTCCCAGCTTTGGTCTTCGCCAAACAAGGTATGGACCAGAATCAAATGGCCGCTGGAGCTTATGGGGAGGAATTCTGTAATGCCTTGGACAAGGGCAAGTATGATCAGTGGAAACAATGCCATGTATAAGGCTTAACTTGATTTTTCAGATCGATAAAGCAAAATAGTCGAATGGTTTATGTAGCTGGCATATTGGGCTTTATCGGCGGTTTTATTCTGGGGCAGATGGTGCTTCATTTTTTGCTTCGTCACAAAAGCACGGAGGAATTGCTGAATGACAAAGGTCTTAAATACACTTACGGGCTTTTGTGCTGGGCGATGGCTGCTCTCGGCGCCTATTCCTTTGTTTCGATGTATAATCTCTATTTTCCCTCATAAAATTCATCCTTCTTGATTTCCCTTTAAAGTGACTTAATCTCAATGACTTGATTAGGGGTAATCGTTTCAAGGGGACCTCGTAACGCATAAAAGGAGATTATGATGAAGAAGTTTATGCTGACAGCGGCCGTGATCGGCTCGTTTATACTGCCGGGACAGGCGCATGCCGATGTTGAGAAATACTCATTCGACAAAGCACACACCCAAATTCTGTTTTTTGTAAACCATCTCGGTTTTTCGAATTCACAAGGCGAGTTTCTGGACTATGACGGGCATTTCATGATTGACCGTGAAGCGCCTGAAAACTCATCTGTAGAGGTCACAATCCAGACAGCCAGTATCGATATGGATGACGAGGAGTGGGACGACCACATGAAGAACGAGGATTTTTTCCATGTTGAGAAATTCCCGACGATGACATTCAAAAGCACCGATGTAGAACTTACAGGCGAGAATACAGCGAATGTGGCGGGCGAGCTGACATTGCTTGGTGTGACCAAGCCAGTGACTCTGCAAATGACGCATAACAAATCAGGCGTGCACCCGTATGGCGGAAAATACGTTGCCGGTTTTTCAGGAACAACGACGATTAAACGTTCAGAGTTCGGAATGAATTACGGTTTACCTGCAGTCTCAGACGAGGTTCAGGTTCGTATCGAAGTTGAAGGCTTTCGCGAAGATGGCGAAGCGGCTGAATAAGCATATCGACGAACTGTACTCATATGGATCAGTCACAAAACTTTAATCCGGTCACCAAAGCCTTCCACTGGAGTATGGCTTTGGTGATTTTGTTTATGCTGCCTTTGGGCTTCTGGATGGTCTCGATACCGTTCAGTGAGTTCAAACTGGATCTGTATTTCTGGCATAAATCTTTCGGGTTGCTGGTTTTGTTTCTGGTGGGTTTGCGGATACTCTGGCGGGTGGTCAAACCTATCCCGCCAGAACTGGAAACCCATGCGGTTTGGGAACGGTTTTTGTCCAAAACCGTGCGTATCGTTTTTTATATTTCGATGATCGGTATGCCGCTTTCAGGCTGGGTTATGTCCTCTGCAGGTGATTTTCCGAACAGCTTTTTCGGTTTGTTTGAAATGCCTGCTCTGACGGCTAAAGATGAACAGATGTTCGAGCTGTCCAAGCAGGTCCATGAGCTCTTTGCACTCGCTTTAATCGTCGCTATCGGGCTACATATTGCGGGTGGTCTGAAGCATCACCTGATTGACCGTGACCCGACTCTGAAACGCATGGGTGCGAGCCCTGCAATTGCAGTTGTCGGACTCGTTCTTCTGGCGGTGCCGACATATTTTGCGGGTATGGATTTGCTCGAGGATTTTTCAAAACGCGGACAGGTCGAAGTGCAGGGCGCCGATGGTTCGGTAACGTCAGAACCGGTTGAAACGTCCGAGCAGGCCGTTACTGATAATCAGGATGCCTTAGCGCAGGAATGGATCGTTGACCCGCACAACAGTTCAATCGATTTTACGTTCATTCAATACGGTAAAGAAATTTCAGGCCGTTTTGAAAACTGGACCGCCGATATATATTTTGACCCGCAAGCGCTGGAGCAAAGTGCGGTAAAAGTTGTCATCGATATTGCCGGTATTGATACGGGCAGTGCGGACCGAAATGAACAGGCCAAGGGTCAGGACTGGTTCGCTGTTGAAGAATACCCGCAAGCGGTCTTTGAAAGCCGCAGTTTTTCCGAAATTGAACCGAATCGATTCGCTGTTGACGGGACCTTAACGCTACGCGGCGTGGAAAAAGATGTCTCTTTTCCGTTCTCACTGGAAATTGCCAGGGATGGCGACGGATCGAGATCGGCCCTTATGCAGGCGGAGCTGGATTTGAAAAGGCTGGCATTCGGGGTGGGGCAGAATCAATGGGAAAGCACGGATGCCATAGGGAATGACGTAACGGTCAGCATCAATGTTCATGCCAATGAGGCCTTCAAGCGGTAAGCGCAATGTGTTTTGCGTGCGAATCTATTTCACTGTTTCCGTATTTATTTAACCAAAGCGATTGCGTCCTATAAAAAATCTGATCTAATCTAGGGTCATGAGAACATTGTTTCACCTATGGCTGCATCCTTTCTCGCGGAAAGTCCGTTTGGCTCTCGCCGAAAAAAATCTCGATTTTAACTTACAGATTGAAAAAGTGTGGGAACGCCGCACAGAATTTCTTGCGCTTAATCCCGCAGGTGATGTGCCGGTATTAATCGAGAAAGACGGAACCACCCTGGCGAACTCGCAAGTGATTTGTGAATATCTTGAGGAAGTCTATCCGGAAGTGAACTTGCTGGGTAAAGACCCTGTGCAACGCTCGGAAACCCGCCGACTGGTGAGTTGGTTCGATGTGAAGTTCAACCGTGAGGTGTCGGAAAATATCGTCGGTGAGAAGCTGATGAAGCGTTTTCTCAAACTTGGTGAGCCACATGGTCCCGCTATTCGGGCAGGACATGCGAACATTCACTATCATCTGGATTATATCGGGTTTTTGACCGAAAAACGTAAATGGCTGGCCGGTGATGTATTTTCTCTGGCCGATATCGCCGCCGCTGCGCACTTGTCCGCGATTGATTATATCGGAGATGTACCGTGGGAAGAGCACCGCGCGGCACGTACATGGTATGAAAAGATTAAGGAGCGTAAAAGCTTCGCACCGTTGTTGGAAGACCGTATTCCGGGCTTTGCCCCTGTGGCTGTCTATGAGGATGTCGGTAGCTAGCAAGGAAATTTCACTTTCACCAGTTCACTAAATTCGAAAAATTCTTTAGGGTGTGTCGATGAGTAAGAATAAACTTTTTTGCTTTGGGTATGGCTATACCTGCGATTATCTAGGCCACGACCTGTTACAACGCGGAGGCTGGGACGTAGCGGGTACGACCCGTGATCTGGAAAAGCGCGATCTATTAAAGAAAAGAGGCATTGAAGGCCATTTGTTCGATTGGGAAACGCCGTTACCCGATCCGAGACTGATTTTACAGGATGTTACGCATCTTCTGATCTCCACGCCGCCTAATGATGATGGCGACCCCACTTTTCTCCTGCATTCTGAAGAAATACACCAGCTTAAAAATTTGAAATGGATCGGTTATTTATCGACCACCAGTGTTTACGGTGACCGTGACGGCGAGTGGGTTGATGAGACTTCGGAATTGCGCCCGTCGAGTCAGAGAGGGTCCCGCCGCAAGAAAGCGGAAGATCAGTGGTTATCGATTAGCTCGGAGAAGTTACCCGTTCATGTTTTCCGCTTAGCGGGCATATACGGACCAGGGCGCAGTGCGCTTGATTCCATTCGTGCCGGTATGGCGCGACGCATTGAAAAACCCGGCCATGCGTTCAGCCGTATTCATGTTGAAGACATTGTGAATGTGTTGCTGGCGTCTATGGCCAAACCGCAAGAAGGCACGGCCTATAATGTTTGTGACGATCAGGCCGCACCGAGCCACGAGATTATAGCCTATGCCTGTGAGTTGATCGGGCGTCCGCCGCCGCCGCTTATTCCGTTCGATCAGGCTGACCTTTCACCCATGGCGCGCAGCTTTTACAGCGACAACAAGCGTCTCCATAATGACAAGATTAAAAACGAGCTGGGTGTAAAGCTGAAATATCCGACTTATAAGGAAGGTTTGAAAGCCTGTCAGGAAGCGGAAGATTACGCGTTGTCGATTTTTAAATCGATGGGTTAGGCTTGTTTGCGTTTTTAAGAAGATGCGGCTTTGCTGCCGTCATAGGGCAGACGTACAGTCACAGTCGTGCCTTCACCCACAGTGGATTCCACAAATAACGTACCGCCATGCATTTCAGCGAGTTCTTTGCTGATGGCCAGACCGAGGCCTGAGCCTTCGTGGTCACGGGCATAGGATGAGGAGGCTTGTTCGAATGGCTTTGTCACGCTGGCCAGTTTGTTGGCCGGAATGCCGATACCGTTATCTATCACCTTCAGAGAGAAATATTCTTCGCGGGCGATGCCTTTAACCGTGATCAGACCGCCTTCGGGGGTGAATTTCACGGCATTGGACAGCAAGTTCAAGAGAATCTGGAGCACTGCGCGGCGGTCGGCGATCATTTTCAGGTTTTCATCGAATTCCTGCTTAAGGCTCAACTTCACGCCTGCTTCGTGGGCACGGCCTTCCATCATATGCAGGCCAAGTTGAAGAACTTTCAGGATGCTGAGCTCTTCGATCATCAATTCGTATTTGCCCGCTTCGATTTTGGACATATCCAGAATGTCGCTAATCAAATCGAGCAGGTGTTCGCCGCTTTCACGGATGCCTGCGATGTATTCGAGGTATTTTTCGGTGCCGATCGGGCCGAGAAGCTGGCGCTCAACCATTTCTGAAAATCCGATAATGGCATTCAAAGGCGTACGCAGCTCGTGCGACATATTGGCCAGAAACTGTGTCTTGGAGGCGTACGCTTTTTCGGCGGCTTCTTTGGCAACACGCAGGTCATGTTCATGCGCCATGCGCTCGGTCATATCCTGCATAATGCCGTACAGGGCAATAACATCGCCTTCATCGTCAAATGCGCAGCGCCCTTCGCAACGGATGAAGCGGACCTCACCGTCGGGACGGTTGATGCGGAATTCCATGTCGTAATCATTTTCGGTCATGATGGCGCGCTGGAAGGCTTGATTCACGCGGGCGATATCCTCGCGGTGGACCATGGCGTTCATATTGTCGAGGGTAGGGGCAAATTGCCCGTCTTCAACACCGAAGATGGAGTAGATTTGCGGTGTCCAGTTCATGCGTTCGTCGCCGATGGTCCAGCGCCATCGTCCCATGCGGCCGATGCTTTCAGCTTGTAGCAGTTCGCGCTCGCGTTCGGTCAGGGCTTCGTCATGGGCCTTGATCTCCGTAATGTCATGGCCGGAACAATAGAGTTCGCAGCCTTTCAAACGTTGGCGCCATTCCATCCAGCGGCTTTCACCGGCTTTTGTCAGGATGCGGGCTTCGAAAGCCTGTACGTTGGCGGTTTCGGTCTCGAATGCCTGAATGGTGTTGCGGATATAGGGTTTGTCGGCTTCGTCGAACAGGTCGAGAATATGCAGGCGGTGCAGATCTTCGTGTGAGTATCCCGTCAGCCTGAAGAATTGTTCATTGGCGCGTACGATCTCTCCCAGATCGGAGACGATCAGCATGACCTCAAGGGACATGTCCATGAATGCGCGGCTTTCATTGACGCTGAAGCCTGCGGACGATTTTTTGGTTTCAATGTTTTTGAGTTGCTCGACAAAGGCTTTCATCTCGGTCTTTGTCGGCTTCTTGTTTTCTGTCGTTTCAGAGCCGATCAGATACCGTTTTTTGTCGGGCGCCTGTAGCCAGTCGAAATGGAAATTACGCGGTTCGCTGTGGCCGTTGATATAGACCTTGTGCAGGCCGGCTTCGATTTCAGTAATGGACGGACCCTGCATAAGCAATTCGGAAAAGCTGATCATGCTCTCGGCTTCGATACCGCGAAGGGTCTCCGGTTTTTGTTGGGTCAAATCCGAAAAAGCAGGGCTGACATACGCAATCATCCCGTCTTCTGAGATGGCGATGCGGGCCAGCTCTTGTTCGGGATTCGTAAGGGAATCAGTTTTTTTGCGCGTGACGCGGTGCTTTTTTACAGACATGAAATTTGGCAATGAAAAAACTCAAAACAAGACGTAGCGAAACACTACATCTTTCACGATAAGGCAAAGTGCGAATCGTGACAAGTAAACATAAAAAAGGCTGCCCATTTAATGTGGGCAGCCCTTAAAATTTTCAAACTGACTTACTCTAGTATTTGACTGCGCAGCCATATGGTTTGGATTCAGAAACCGCGATTTCCTCGTCCGCACTCATGCTTTCCAACGCAGCAGTAACGTAATTGGTTGCATCGGCAATTGTTTTCGGGTTCGGGCTGGAATTGCTGTCGATAGCGCCTGCGTACACGATCTTGCCTTCTTCATCGATAATGAACATATGCGGTGTTGTTTTCGCACCGTACATTTGGCCGATTTCGCCGCTTTCATCGAGGATTTTAGCTGTGATTTCCGCGCCTTCATCGGCAACGATCTTATTGGCTTCTTCAACGCTTACGTTGCCCTGACGACCAGGTGCAGAGGATACGATGGTGACCCACTCAGCGCCCAGTTCTTTGGCTTTCTTCTGTGTCGCCTGCATGTTGCCTTCGCTGTAATGTTTCCATACGAACGGGCATTGGTGGTTCGTCCACTCAAGGACAACGACTTTGCCTTTGTGATCACTGAGCTTGAATGCATTACCGTTTGTATCGGTGGCTTCGAAGTCAGGGGCGGCGGCACCGACATCGACATTCGCATGCGCAGGCATAATGTATTGGTTGCTGAAAACCAGTAAGCCGAGCGCGAATATTGCCAGACTTCCCAGAACATAATGTAAGCGATTTTTCATAGGTCTCTCCTTTTTTGCCATCTAAATCAGTTGCGAATAAATCATTGCGACCCTTCGATTGTGTTGGCGACAATTCCGGGTGTTAATAGTTGCGGCAGGATGACGGGTTCAGGACGTTCGCCCGTATCCTCATTCGGTGCCCCGTAAAATACATAGAGCGGGACCCCGTTGCGTCCATAGCTTTGCAGATATTTTGTGATTTCAGGATCTTCGTTGGTCCAGTCTCCGACGAGATATTCAACATCGTTGCGCGCAAAAAGCTTTCTGGTCGATGGTACATCCAGAGCGACTTTGGCATTGACCTTACATGTAATGCACCATGCTGCCGTCATTTCGGTAAAGACGGGATTTCCCGAGGCCAGTGCTTTTTTAAGCGCAGAGTCACTGTATGAAACGCTGAAAGTTTTTGTGGTTCCGTTATTCGTTGAGACCGGTGCGCTGGCATACATTGGTAAAAAGCCGAGCGCCAGAATAAAGCTCAAAACTGCGATCACCATGAGCAGGTTTTTGTAAAAACGTTCTGTCGGCAGGTGTTTAAACAACCAGATGCCGAAGGTGATCAGCAATGCCCCGAGCAGGGCCGCGCTTAAGTTGTCGATGGTTGTTTGTTGGGACAAGACCCAGAACAGCCATAAGGACGCCACGAACATCGGGAAGGCCAGAAGCTGTTTGAAAATGTCCATCCACGGGCCCGGTTTCGGTAAAGCCCGTTGCAGGGACGGTGCGAAGGATAAAACCAGATACGGCAGGGCCAGGCCCAAACCTAGTGCGACAAACACCATGAGTGCGACAATGGGTGGTTGTACGAGGGCATATCCCAAGGCGCCGGCCATGAATGGTGCGGTACATGGTGTAGCGACCAGCGTAGCAAGGATACCCGTGAAGAATGAACCGCTTGGGCCTTCTTTCTGGGTGAATTTTCCGCCGAGATTACCAAAGGGTGTGGCGAATTCGAAAAAGCCCATCAGGTTTAATCCAATGATGAAGAGCAGGTAGGCCAATGCCCCGACCACCCATGGATTTTGCAGCTGGAAGCCCCAACCGATTTCAGCTCCCGCAGCCTGCAAGGCTATCAAAATGCCTGCGATAATCAGGAAGCTTAAAATAACGCCGAGCGTGTAGGCGATGCCGTGACTTCTGGCCAGTTCAGGGTGCTTTTGCGCGATCTTTACAAGGCTCAAAGCCTTGATGGAGAGCACAGGAAAAACGCACGGCATCAGGTTCAGAATAATGCCACCGAGCAATGCGAACAGGATGGCACCTAAAAATCCGATTTTTACGGACGAGTTTACAGGCTCTGTCATGGCTTCCGCTATCGATACCGGTGCCGCCGTCATGGTCAATTCATGGGATTGTTTTTCACCGTCTGCGTTTTCGAATGTTACGACGCCCGTCATTTCTTTCAGTGCGTTGATGTTCCGCTCGCCACGGTTTTGCGTGATTTTCAGAACGCCGTCTTCAATGACGGCTTGGGCGGGCGCGGCATTATCAACCATGCCCCAGTCGGCGGGAAAAAATTCTACGGTGTCTGTATCGATGTTTTCGGCTGTTTCAGCGGGAAGCTCGATATTGAGAACAAAGCTGTCCTCGTCCTCAGAAAATTCGCTTTTCCAACTGGCTTGTTGTGGAATGGTGCTCAGTGTTTGTTGGAAATAGGCGCTGTTATCTTCGTTCTGCGCGTCTGTCCCATTCAGGGTCAGGGTGTATGTGCCGTATTCGGGGATGCATTCAACCTTACAGACCAGCAGTTCGATATCGGCGGTTAACTCGATCGGGCCGTCGGGTAATTCATCGGGCAGGCTGAGTTTTTGTAAGAGCAGGACACGGTCTTCATAGCCGTAATTCATTAGGGGGTCGAAAGGCAGTTTGCTTGGCGTCGGCCAGACAATTTCACCGACTTCGAAACCGTCGGGTAAATCCCATTCTACGAATGGCGGTGTTCCGGAGTCGCCGGGGTTTTTCCAATAGGTGTGCCAATGGTCGGCGATAACCTGTTCGGTTCCGATCCATATTTCCTCGCCGCCAGTTACGGCGCCGCGCTCTGCGAGCAGGCGGATGGCGACCTTGTTGTCTTCTTGGTTGCCGGGCTGGGCGTGTGCCGGGTTGCCCGCGAAAATTGCGAGCGTGGCCAGAAGTAATAACAAGCAGCGGTTCAGCGGTTTCAAAATAGCATCCCGTTTCATATAACGCATTGATTCCATATTCGTTTATTCCCCCTAAAACGTTACAGCAAAATAGATGTTTTTCAGTTTTTGCGTTCTGTGGCCAACCGTATAAACTATAGGCCACATTGTTTTATTATCAAACGGAATTGGTGTTTTAAGTGCTTCAAAAACCATCACTAAACGACATGCAGGAATCGCGGCTGGCCGCGTTTTTAAACTACATCCGTGAGGAAACGGGCATAGAATTCGGCGAATTGGGTCCCGACGCCTATGCTAAGATGCACAGCTGGTCGGTGGAGAATCTGGAGCAGTTTTACAGCGAAGTGCTGAATTTTTCGGGGCTGATCTATGAACAGGGACAAAAGGGAATCGAGAATATAGACGATATTCTGAATGCCGAATTTTTCCCCGATACCAAAATCAGTTTTGCCGAAAATATGTTGAAGCGTGTGAAGTCACATCCCGATGACCCCGCGATTATTGCCCGAACAGCAGGGCGGGATGAGGACCGTATCTTAAGTTGGCAGGACTTGTATAACGAGGTCAGCCGCTGGTCGCAGTTGTTGGAAAAGCTCGATGTTGGAGACGGTGACCGCGTTGCGACATATCTTCCGCACGGTCCCGAGGCTTATATCCTGATGATGGCGGTGGCCAATCGCGGGGCGATTTTTTCTTCGGTCGGTACGGAAATGGGCGCGCAGGCCACAGCTGCACGCTTTGCCCAGATAGAGCCGAAAGTTTTGATTGCGGCGGATGGCTACATGCATATGAAAGCGCCCGACCAGCCCGGTAAACCGGAGCCGCGTATTGATTTGATCAAAGAGCTTCTGGATGCGGTGCCGAGCTTCGAACATGCTGTGGTTGTGCCCAATCTTGAAGATACGCCCGACATTAGCAGCCTTGGTAAAAAGGCCAAGCTTTCAACGGCCTTGATGGCCGATATAGAGGCGCGAGAGATTGCCTTTATCCGCCGTGAATTCAATCAACCGCTGGCGATTTTGTTTTCATCGGGCAGCACGGGTAAGCCGAAATGTTTCGTGCATGGTGTCGGTGGCACGTTGTTGAAACATGCCGTTGAGCATCAGCTTCAGGGTGATGTACGTGCGGGTGATCGCGTGTTTTTCCACTCCACCACCAGCTGGATGATGTTTAATTGGCTGGCCAGTGGTCTCGCGAATGACGCGACGATTTTGTTGTATGACGGGAACCCTGCTTACCCGAGCATGGATGCGCAGCTACAATTTACGACTCACTATAAGTGTACGCATTTGGGGACAGCGGCGGCGATCATTCAGGATTTGTGGATGCGTGCGGGCGTTAAGGGCGAAGGATTTGATTTGTCGGACTTGCGCGCGATCATGTATACGGGTTCGGTTTTATCAGAAGCCGGTTACTTGTATGTGAACGCACATATCAAAGACAATCTGAGCATTGAAGGTGTGTGCGGCGGGACGGATTTCGTCGGCTGCTATGCGATGGGAAATGCGTTTTCGCCCACGATTGCGGGACAGTTAAAAGGCCCCGTTCTGGGTATGGATGTCGATGTCTGGACCGATGACGGTAAGCCCCAAAAAGAAGGCGAGACAGGGGAGCTGGTCGTGAAAAAACCGTTTGCATCCCGCCCGATTAAATTCTGGAACGATCCCGGCAAAGAGCGTTTCCGCGCCGAGTATTTCGAATATTTCGATTGCGATCCACCCGTATGGCGGCACGGTGATGCGGTCAAGAAAATGCCGCTCGGCCAATTGGTGATTGAAGGGCGATCGGACACTACGCTTAACCAAGGGGGTGTACGTATCGGCACACAGCAGCTGTATGATGCCCTTCTTCATGAAGATTTCGATGGTGTAATCGAGGACTCGCTGGCGGCATCGTTTAAAGATGCACAAAGCGGTGACCATACGGCGTTGTTCGTTGTTTTGAAGGACGGTCGTGCATTGGATGACGATTTGAAAAAAGCCATCAAGACGGTGATTTCGGATTCCGTCGGGCGTTTATCCTGCCCGCATGAGGTGATTGCCGTGCCGTACGTGTTGAAGACACCAAACGGAAAGAAAGCCGAAAAGCCGACAACGAAACTGTTGAAGGGCGAGGATGTGAAAGCGCCCGAAACCTATGGCAAGGCGGACAGCGGAGAGCTGAAAGCCGAGATATATAAAGGGATTGGCAAGAAGCTGAAAGAGAATCCCGCATACGGTTTTGTTGAGGCTGCGTAAAAAAAGTTTGCCATTTTTCATACATAATGCTTTTAATAGGTATATGAACATCTTGAGCCGCACAGTTTTGAGCACTTCAGCAGCAGCGGCCGCAGCGAGAGCAGCGGCGGGCTAGTCCCGCACGCATATAAGCCCATAGTGCAGTAGCGCACGCCCGATTTTCCAAAAAACTAAAACGAAACAATCCTCCGCACTAGACGTATGTGCGGTAGACAATAACCAGGAATACACATGATGACTGTCAAACAGACAAATACAGAGGAGCTCCGCGGCCAAGAAACCGTAGATGAGATCAGAAAAGGCCCGAAATTCAGGCCGGTTTTGCATGCACTGACCTCTAACCCCGGCGTGGAAATGATGAACTATGCCGAAGGTAAAAAAGATATGATCACTTTGGCCCAAGGCGAGGGTGATTCTCCCACACCTGATTTTATTGCCCGTGCAGCTTATGATGCCATGCGGGAAGGCCATACGACTTACGGTCCGACACTCGGCCAATGGCCGCTGCGCGAAACATTGTCCAATTATTACCAGAATATCTATGGCCTCGATATTCCCGAAAAACGTATTTTCGTGACGTCTTCGGGGTCAACAGCCATGCACCTGTCGCTTGCATCCTTGCTGGATAAGGGTGACGAAGTTGTCGCGATTACACCGATTTGGAAAAACCTGATCGGGGCGATTGAATTGACGCAGGCAGAGAACGTACAGGTCTCCCTCGACTTTGATAAAGAGCAGGGATGGAGTCTTGATCTGGATAAATTGTTCGGTGCCGTTACGCCGAAAACAAAAGTTATTCTGGTGGTTACGCCGTCCAACCCGACAGGCTGGAGTGCAAATCACGAAGAAATGAAAGCGATCCTCGATTTTGCGCGTGAGCGGAATATCTGGGTGCTGGCCGATGAGGTTTATGGCCGTATTGTTTACGAAAGTGATCATGAGCACATGCGTGCGGACAGTTTTCTGGATGTCGCGCAGGATGATGATTTACTGCTGGTCGTGAACAGTTTTTCAAAAACATGGTCGATGACAGGCTGGCGATTGGGCTGGATAGTCGGTCCCAAGATCGCCGAGGATAAAATTCGCGATGTGGCGCTTTATAACAATTTGTGCCCGCCGACCTTTACCCAATATGGTGCGATTGCCGCGCTGGAAGAAGGCGAACCATTCCTGAAGAGTCAGGTTGATTTATGGCGTTCG
This sequence comes from Alphaproteobacteria bacterium, assembly GCA_016764775.1. Classification (GTDB taxonomy): domain Bacteria; phylum Pseudomonadota; class Alphaproteobacteria; order Micavibrionales; family Micavibrionaceae; genus TMED27. The sequence continues at coordinate 14,149 of JAESRE010000024.1, read as the reverse complement.
AACCGTGATTTGCTGGTTGACCGTTTCAAATCATTGGGCAATGTCGATATGTCTTATCCGCATGCGACATTCTATGGTTTCTTCAAGGTGCACGGGCAGGATGACTGCAAGTTGATGACCAAACGCTTTATTGACGAGGCAGGCGTACTGCTTTCGCCGGGTTGTGCGTTCGGTGATACCGCCAAGGGCTATGTCCGTATGTGTTTTGCCGTTTCCGAGCGCAGGTTGCTGGAAGCGCTGGACAGAATGGATACCGTTTTGCAGAATAACTAAATGAGAGGCTATTTCGGCATAGGCGTACAGGGAATCAGTAAGGAGCAGAATGTGGGCACCATTGCCCGCACTGCGCATTCATTCGGCGCCAACTTCTTTTTCACCATCGACCCGCAGGTTGATGTGGATTTGTTGAAGGTTTCCGATACGTCCGATGCATTCGATCATGTTCCCTATTACGAATATAAAAGCGTGGACGCTATGGAGCTTCCCGATAAATGTTCACTGGTCGGCGTGGAATTGATGGCGGATTCGATAGATTTACCGAGTTTTCGCCATCCAACACGCGCCGCCTATGTGTTAGGGCCGGAAATGGGCAGTTTATCGCCCGAATTGGTCGAACAATGTGATCACATCATAAAAATTCCGATGAAATTTTGCGTGAATGTCGGTGTTGCGGGCGCTTTGGTGATGTATGACCGGCTTTTATCGATGGGGCGTTTTGCAAATCGTCCCGTTAAAGCGGGCGGACCGACCGAAGCTCTTCCCGAGCATCCGCTGGTGCATCGCCGGCGGCAGCGCCGTAAAAAGACTTAAGGTTTCAGGAAAGGATTGAGCAGGCTTGCGATGCCTGTGAGTTTGATCGGCCCCGACGTGACGACGAGGCAAACACATCCGCGTTCCGGGCACGCTTTTGGCGTGTGGTCACATTCTTCGTCCGCGACGATCAGGTCGCCACGACGGTATTGCCCCATTTCATCAGAAAACGCCCCGTCCAGAACGAGTGTAATTTCCGTGCCGCCATGGTGGTGGTGAGGGCTGACATTGCCGGGGTCGGCTTTCATAAAACGCGCAACACTTTGTTTGCAGTTTAATGGCAGGTCGTATGCTTTCATGCCGGGGAAAAGCGTTGTCCATTTCACGGAATGTCCCGCAATTGTTTCTTCCAAAGGTTTGGGGATGTCGAATCCGAGCTGATGTTTTTCAGCACATTTTTCGGCACAGGCTTCGGTATGCGGACTTTTTTCTATGCGGCTTAGTACGTTGTGCAACGCTTGATCACACATCGATACGGGTTCGCATTCTTTTTCGATTAGCGCGCCGCCGAGGTCTTCGCATTGGCGAACGATGGAGCGTGCTTTTTCAGAGAAGGTGAGGTGCGTGGCGACGGCAAGGCTTTGTGCTTCATCCAGATTGCCTGCGGCATAGCTGAAAAGCAGTGCGTCGTATCCGCTCAATAACAATTCCGTTTTTTCAGTCGTCATTGCCAAATATCCTGTACTTTACTGTCGCCTCTCAGGCGCTCGAGCGCGAGGCGGATTCTTGATTTAACTGTGCCCAACGGAATGCCCGTTTCCTCCGCAATAACTGCGTGGGATTTATCTTCAAAGAATGATTTTTTGACCAGCTCCGCCTGCTCTTCGGGCAGGGTCTCAAGGGCCTTGGCCAAAACATCCATTTCTTCTTTGTGTAGCGCGTGTTGACGTGGGCTGGGGCCGTCATCGGCCAGCAATATCGGATCGGACGGATCGGGATCGTACCGTTTTGTTTTGCGGATTGAATCTATCCGTTTGTTTCTGGCAATCGTAAAAATCCACGTGCTGGCTGCTGCCTGCTTTGGATTGTACCTCTCTGCCTTGTTCCAAATCGTTAACATTGTTTCCTGTGCCAATTCGTCCGCCAGTTCCGGATTTGCTCCGCCTTTCATCAGAAATGACTTAATACGCGGCGCAAAATGCTCGAAAAGGGCGATAAACGCCTCTTTATCCTCGTTTTCGGCTATAGCGCAGATCATTGCGTTGAAATCATCACCGCTATAGTCAATCGTGCTCTTTACGGCGCTCTTGTCGCCGTCGTTAACACTATTTTGGGAACGTTTGTGGGCCATACAAGTCATATAAAAGCATTCCTGAAATGCCGTAAAGTTAAAAAACTTGCCAGTTTTGCCCCAACATTCTGTTCTTCTTACGCATATTGGATAAAACTGGATTGATTTTTGATGCAGGATTTATGTTTTTTTTGTTCTGCAGTATGCTATGACAGTTGAAGAGGACGTAAGTATCACAATATCCATCAGGAAGCACCCATGAAAAAAACCTGTATAGCTTTGATTTTATTAGCTTTTGTATCAATCCCTATGGCGGCATTTGCCGGTCAGCCACGCTTGATGGCCTCTCACGGGGACTGGGAAGTCTATGTGTTTTTCGAGGATAACAACAAAGTTTGCTATATCGCATCGCAGCCAAAGGCCAGTGAAGGCGATTATACGCGCAGAGGTGAAATTTTCGCCTTGATTACGCAGCGTCCGGCGGACAGTACTCGTGATGTTTTCAGCTACATTACCGGTTATACCTATAAGGCCGGTAGCGAAGCCACCGTCATTATCGATGGCGAGGAATTCAGCCTGTTCACACAGGACGAAACGGCCTGGACCCCAGACTCAGAAACGGATTCCAAGCTTGCGAATGCTATCAAAAACGGTAGCAAAATGGTTGTTAAGGGCACGTCATCACGCGGTACACTGACTACGGATACTTTCAGCCTTTCCGGATCAAGCAAGGCGTATGAGCGCATGAATCAGGAATGCCGATAAAAACCGGCATTTTGGCGGGGATAGAAAAGGCCGTTTCCTTGCATTATAGGCGTTTTCAAACTTATAATATTAGAAAGTAAAGATTTTCGTCTTTATGTCTTAATTTTTCTGATTTTGTCCTTGACAGTTTTTATCCAGAAGTCTTTGTTACACGACAGTTCACAGGATATTGGTTTTCGCAAAAGACTATGCTAATCACGAAATTGAAATCAAAATTTAGAAGAGTCGCGCGGCCTGGAAATGACTGGCTTTCAGTTGACTCACTTATGGTGTCTTTGGAGAAAGCCTGCGTGCGAGTACATACGGCAATTAAAAAACAATTGGCTTTGCATAGAATTGCGCCGTTTCGACAGCGTTATTGGATGACTCGCAATAACAAACTCCGCTTTCGCTATGTAGCCGGTCTCTCGGCAATGATTATTACGGGCTTTGCAGCTCTTATCGGTACACCATCTTCTTCTCTGGCTTTGAAAATGAACAGCAGCGTCATGCTGGCGGCTATCGAGCCTGCCGCGCATGATGAGTCTGTCGATGTCGCGAGCCTGACTAAACTGGATGAGCCTTTGAGCGAAGCGTCCGAGGCCGTTAACACCATCGTGTCCAGCGGTATCCGTAAAGCGTCTCTGGCGATTAAGAAGCCCGAGCGTCCTTTGTTCAAACAACTGGAAGTTAAATCCGGCGATACAGTAGCAGGCGTGCTACAGAATGCAGGTCTGGACGGTAACGAAGCCTATAACGCGGTTAAAGCGCTGGGTGAGTATTACGATGTCCGTAAAGTTAAATCCGGCCAGAAGATCGATGTTTACTTTAAAGATACGCCTGATGATTCTCTCGAATTTGCCAGACTGACGATGAAGATCGATCCGGTCAAAGAAATCAATGTGACGCCGACCGAAGATGGTTACAGCGCGAAAATCGACGAAAAAGAGCTGTTTGCCCGTAGATATGGGCGTAAAGCCAAAATCCAGACATCTTTGTACGGGTCAGCGGCGCGAGCCAGCATCCCGTCCTCCGTTATTGCCAAGATGATTCGTATTTATTCATGGAATATCGATTTCCAGCGTGACATCAGAAAAGGTGACGAGATCGAAGTTCTGTATGAAGCATTTGAAACCGAAGACGGCGAGTTCGCCCGTTACGGTGAGGTTTTGTATGCGAATCTGAGTGTCGGCGGTCGCCAGTATCCGATTTACCGTTTCGAAACATCCGACGGCGATATTGATTATTTCGAACCCGATGGCATGAGCATCCGTAAAACACTGATGAAGACGCCTGTAGACGGCGCGCGCATTTCATCCGGTTTCGGTATGCGTCATCACCCTGTTCTTGGTTACAACAAAATGCACAAAGGCATGGATTTTGCGGCACCGACAGGTACGCCGATTTATGCTGCCGGTGACGGTGTTGTTGAAAAAGCCGGACGTAACGGTGGCTACGGTAACTATGTTCGTATTCGTCACAATTCCAAGCTGAAGACGGCCTATGCCCACCTGCACCGCATCAAATCCAGTGTTAAGCCCGGCTCCCGCGTGAAGCAGGGGCAGGTGATCGGTCAGGTCGGTACGACAGGACGTTCTACAGGTCCTCACCTTCATTATGAAGTCCTCCTCAGCGGCAAGCAGGTTAATCCGCGTAGCGTGAACCTGCCGACAGGTGAGCAGCTTAAGGGTAAGGATATGGACCGCTTCAAAGCATTGGTCGGAACGGTTTACCAGCAATACGTATCTTTGAGCGAAGGCCTGAAGTTCGCGGCCCTTGGCGGCGCGGATGATGAATCCTAATCGGCTTTACGTAGCGGCTTTATAAATCTCAATACAAAGACAGCAATCATAACCAACGCCATCGTGTACCAGAACATGGCGTATTGCAGATGGTTGTTATTCAGGTGAATTTTCAACGCCTTCGGATCGGGGTAGGAGTCGTTATTAGCCTCTTCTTCTGCAGGTAACAGATTTCCGATCACAGGCCTTGGGCTTTCAAGATTTTTAGCTTCAGAAATTTCTTTAATATTCAGCGCATACCATTCGTTTTGCGCGGGTATATTTTCCGGCACGAACATATTTGGCTCATCAGGTACGCGTAGAATTACATCGCGTGTTCGCAGAATTACCGAGGAGCCTCCTCCTAATCTATAATCCAAGGGAGCCCAGCCGCGATTAATCAGGATTGTGCTGCCATCATCCAGTAGAAAAGGGGTGATTACATGCACGCCAGGCTCACCCTCGCGTGTGCGGGGTTTTAATGCGATCTCTTGTTCGAATATGAACCGCCCCTTGAGCTGGCCTTTAAGGAATTCATTTTCAGGTGTGAGGTCACGCGTGGAAATTTGTTTTAATTCACCGCTGTCGTAGGCGTTGATACGTTCCAGAAGGTTTTCCTTCCATTCCAGACGGTGCAGCTGCCATGTGCCGAGCGTGCACAGAACCCCGACACCCGCGATGGTGAGCGTTGTAGCCCAGAATGGTGGCTTGCGTACTGTGCTCATTCCCAGTCTCTAGGTCTGTGTTTGTATTGGAGCGCGATGATATAGGCTTTGAGCGGGCGTAATGATCCAACTGTTAAAACCAGAATGAGCGTTGTCCAGATGATGGCGTGCAGCCACAGCGGGATTTCAAAAAACGCATCCGCGATTAAAGCCAACGGGACAATGGCAAAGCCGAGAATAAAGATAAGAAAGACGGCAGGGCCGTCGGCGCTGTCATTCTTGCTTAAATCCAGATTACATGCGGGGCAATGTTCGCGCAGTTCTAAAGTCAGGCCTTCTTTGAAAATATGGCCTTGCTTGCATTTAGGGCATTTACACGCCAAGCCCAGCTTGATCATTTCGATATCAGGGCTTAGCGGGTTCATGATAGGCGCTTAATTAATGGGCGGCGGCTTCTGCTGCTGCGCTTGCGTCAACACCGTGCAGTGCTGTGTGGTCCATGCCGATTTCGCTGCCCCACCAGTAAACGGCGACGAACAGGAACAGCCAGACAACGTCCACAAAGTGCCAGTACCATGCGGCCGCTTCGAACCCGAAATGTTTTTCAGGAGTGAAATGGCCGAGCTGTGCGCGACGGTAGCAGACATACAGGAAGACCGTACCCACGAAGACGTGGAAGCCGTGGAACCCTGTAGCCATGAAGAATGTCGAGGGGAAGATGCCTTCCGTGAAGCCGAAATGCGCATGGGCGTATTCGTAGACCTGAAAGCCAAGGAACGCTGTACCAAGCAGAACGGACAGGCCGAGCGCTTTTACTGCGTTTTCGTTATCGCCTTCGATGATGGCGTGGTGTGCCCACGTGACTGTGCAGCCGGAAAGCAGCAGGATCATGGTCATCATAAACGGCAGGTCGAATGCCGGAATGGTATGGATGTCCGCAGGCGGCCATACAAAGCCGATGCTTTCAACAGGGAACAGGGATGCGGCGAAAAATGCCCAGAAGAACGCGACGAAGAACATCACCTCGGAGGCGATGAACAGGGCCATACCAAAGCGGAAGCCGACTTCCGCGATTTTGGTGTGTGCTTTTTCGACGACGGATTCATAGATCACGTCTTTCCACCAGAAGAACATGCAGATCATGATTGCCAGCACGCCGAACAACGGTCCGGTCGGGAATGGAAGGTCTTCGCCACCCGCTTGCAGTGCTGCGCGGTAATCGGGGAAATACATCAGCATCATTACGCAGAAAAAACCGCCAGCAAATGAACTGACCAACGGCCAGATATTCGGTCTGACGAGGTGGTAAGGGTGCGGCTTGCCTGTTGTTGTATATTCTAGATTTTGACCCATGGTTCTTGATGTCCTGTTTAAAATTCTGAGATGCGTTATAACGCCTTTTTACTGATTGTAAAACCCTTCTAAAGCATTATCCAGCTCTTGGGTTTCTGCTTTAAAGAAACTATACGACAAAGTGATGGTTTTGACATCATCCATGTCGGGATCTTCGTTCATTTTCGGGTCTACATAGAATAAAACCGGCATATGGGCTTCTTCCAGCGGTCCCAAAGTCTGTTCATCAAAGCAGAAACACTGGATTTTGTGAAAATATTTACCCACTTTCAGCGGCGTAACGTTGTAAATCGCGGTTCCCGTGACGGGTTTTTCGGTTTTATTGCGCGCTGTGAAGGCGGTAACGCCCTTTTGTCCCAGTTGCACTTCGATTTCCCGCATTTCGGGTCTGAAATACCATGGCAGGTCACGATGGGTGTCGGCGTTGAACTGGACGGTGACGGTTCTGTCCAGAACTGTATCTGGCAGAGCGTCCGCAGTCTGTGTGGTGCCGCCGAAGCCCGTTATGCGGCAAAAGGCATTATAAAGCGGCACGGACGCATAGGAGAGCCCGGCCATCGCAATGATCACGCCCAGAACGATTATTCCGGTGCGTGCGTTTTTGCGCGAAACTTCAGCATGTTTGTCGTTTTGATTACTCATACCTTACAGGTAGAGCGTTTTACGCCTTTGCACAGCATTTGAAAAGAGGAATGTGGGATAGTTTATTCGGCGAGGTTCCAGTCTTCCTCGTCATCTTCGACAAGGTAAGAGTCATCGGGGCTTGGCTCGGCATCATCATATGAGTCGATGTCGGACGGCGTGCCGCGTTCCTGATTAAGCGCTTCAAGCTTTTCTCTGTATTGCTCTTTGATCTGGCGGTGCGGTTCCATGTAGTTTTCCTGACGCTCCTTGATCAATTGCTTCATTTTCATCGCTTCTTCGCGATAGGTGAAACGTCTGTCATGGATATTACAACGTCCGCCCGTTTCAGTCGGCATTTTGGCGTCCGGATCCTCATCGGTTACGAGAGGAACACCGCATTCATAAGGATCACCCGCATGGGCGGTGCCTATGAACGGAATGACAACCAGAAATGACAGAAGAAGAACAATGCGCATATCGATCCTTAGAAAAACTTTACGTCCTTAAAGTGTAGCGCATTCTTGGGTGTCGGGCAAAGCCTCATAACCGTGTCGGAGGTCAGCTTCCCACGATTTTGATCATGGTTACGATCCAGATGACGGCGCAAAAGCCCGCAATCATCGCCAGCACGGCGAGATTCTTTTTCAGCTTTTTCTTGTGGACGTCTGATCTGTGAAATGATTTTGCCATGCGATCACCCGAAAATTACAGCCAAGAAGAGGGCGAAGAGGTAGAAGACCGAGTAGCCGAACATGATGCGCGCATATTTAAGGTCGTCGCTGTTCAAAACTTTTATCGAGGACAGGATAAACCCTGCACCCAGAACGGCGGCGGCAATACCGTATTGCAGGCCCGCGTACCCAAGCGCGTATGGCAGTAATGTCAACGGCACGAGCAGCAAGGTGTAGACCAGCATTTGGATTTTGGTGGAGCGTGCGCCCGCGCTAACGGTCATCATGGGGATGTTTGCGCGCTTGTAATCCGAATTGGCAAAGAGTGACAATGCCCAGAAGTGCGGTGGCGTCCACATGAAGATGATCGCAAACAGGATCAGCGGGTAAAGGGTGATGTTCCCCGTCACAGCCGCCCAACCGATCATTGGCGGAAACGCACCGGCAGCCCCGCCGATGACGATGTTCTGGGGTGTACGTCTTTTAAGCCAAACCGTGTAAATGAAGACATAGAACAGGTTAGCGCCGGCCAACAACCCCGCAGCCAGCCAGTTTGTGGCCAAGGCCATCATCATTACCGAGAAAACGGACAGAACGATGCCAAAAGCCAGCGCCTCGTCCGCATGTACGCGCCCTGTCGGCAGGGGGCGTTCCTTTGTGCGGTTCATCATGGCGTCGATGTCGCGGTCGTACCACATGTTAATGGCCCCGGCGGCCCCGGCGTTGATCGCCAGACAGACCATGGCAATGATCAGCAGGAACGGATGAATGTTCTCAATGCCCGGTGCGACCCACATCCCAGCAAAGCCCGTGAAGACCACGAGGCTCATCACGCGCGGTTTCAGCAGGGTGAAGTAGTCGTTGATCCCCGCATCCGAAATTTCGGGCAGGGCCTGCGTCGTGTTTTCATAGAGGGCTGAATTTGTCATAGCCAGTCATATACTGCGAAATGCCGTGTGCGGCAAGCGTTGTCTTGGGTTTGCCTTGGTATTTTTAGCCGTATGCGGCTACAGGCTGTTCCGCCGTGTATTCTTTTTCGGTGTAGTCATGTCCGGTGTTGTTACTAAAGAAAGCAAAGCCAGCATTTATGTCGTTAAAGGCCAATATGGCTGTGAGTTGATCGGCGGCATCCTGTAGGCCCAGTGCTTCGAATTCGTCTCTGAATTCCGTCAGTAATTCACGGGCGTAGTCTTCATCCGCATTTTCCAGACGTTTCGCCAGCATGTCTATGGCTTCGCCCCATTTGCCGTCTTGAAGCTTCTCATAGAACAGCTTGCGTGTCGTAACGGCGTAAGGATCGTTTATCAATGTATCGTGTGAATCTTCGCTCTGTGCAGCGTCTTCGGTTGCAGCGGTGATGCGGGTATTGTCGACGAGAATAAGCGGACGATCATCGTTGTGGGCACCCATAAAACGGTCGAGCAGATTTGCGTCCGTTTCTGCACGTGCCTGTCCTCTGTCTATATCGAAAAGTGTTGCCGCTGTGTCACCCATGCTTGAGCATTAGCACATTTGAAGATACGCATGCAAATTTAGTTGATTCTCAGGCGTTATAAGCCAGAGCAGTTGCGGTAAGAAATAGGCTGAGCAAACTAAAAAACCCCGCTTGAGGGCGGGGTTTTTGTTGAATGAGATTACCTATTTTACAGCAGGCTGAATATCGAACTGGTGGAATGGCGGAGGTGATGAAACCGTCCACTCCAGTGTCAGGCTTTGCGGCTGTGCATTCCAGTAGTTTGCTTCGACACGGCGGCCGAAAAACAAGGTATAGAACACGACAAAGACAAAGAACACTGTCGCAGCACCTGTTAGATACGCACCGTATGAAGAGACCATGTTCCAGCCCTCATAGGCATCTGGATAGTCAATGTAACGGCGCGGCATACCGGCAAGGCCGAGGAAGTGCTGCGGGAAGAAGACTGTGTTCACACCGATGAAGGTCATCCAGAAGTGCACGCAACCCATCCATTCAGGGTATTGGCGGCCGGACATTTTACCGATCCAGTAATAGAAGCCTGCGAACAGGGCGAATACAGCACCCAGAGACAGCACATAGTGGAAGTGCGCAACCACGTAATATGTGTCATGTAGCGCCACGTCCATACCTGCGTTGGCGAGTACCACACCGGTTACACCACCAACGGTGAACAGGAAGATAAAGCCGATGGCCCAGAGCATGGGGGTTTTAAATTCGATGGACCCGCCCCACATTGTGGCAATCCAGGAGAAGATTTTGATCCCCGTCGGTACCGCAATGATTAATGTTGCCGCCGTAAAGTATGCCCGTACGTTGACGTCCATACCCACCGTATACATATGGTGCGCCCACACAACGAAGCCGACGAAACCGATCGCGACCATGGCGTATGCCATTCCGAGGTAACCGAAGATGGCTTTCTTGGAGAAGGTGGACACAATCTGGCTGATGATGCCGAATGCAGGCAATATCATGATGTACACTTCAGGGTGACCAAAGAACCAGAACAAGTGCTGGAACAGTAGAGGGTCACCGCCGCCTGCGTAATCAAAGAAGTCCGTACCGAAGTTACGGTCAGTCAATAGCATCGTGATCGCGCCACCGAGAACAGGCACGGCCAGAACGAGCAGGAAGGCTGTAACCAGCATCGCCCATACGAAGAGCGGCATTTTGTGCAAGGTCATGCCCGGTGCACGCATGTTGAAAATGGTTGTAATGAAGTTGGCAGCACCGAGGATCGAGCTCGCCCCCGCAAGGTGGAGCGCGAAAATCGCCATATCGACCGCTATGGCATCATGTCCGTACCCCGTACTCGAGAGCGGCGGATATATCGTCCACCCCGTTCCGGCCCCTCCGCCGACAACCGCAGAGCCTAAAAGAAGCAGGAATGCTGGCACGATTAACCAGAAGGAAATGTTGTTCAGACGCGGGAAGGCCATGTCGGGCGCGCCGATCATTAGTGGCACGAACCAGTTACCGAAACCGCCGATCAATCCCGGCATAACCACAAAGAACACCATGATCAGACCGTGTGCGGTGATAATCACGTTCCATAAGTGGCCGTCGGGGCTGCCGTCTTCCATAGTCATGAACTGAACGCCCGGCTCCTGAAGCTCGAGACGCATGTACATGGAGAACAGACCGCCGATGAGACCGGCTATGATCGAAAAGATGATATAAAGCGTACCGATGTCTTTGTGGTTCGTCGACATGAACCAACGGGCGAAAAAGCCCGGCTTGTGATCATCGTGGTCATGTCCATGATCATCGGCTGTGGCTGTGGCTGTGGCTGTGTTTGCAGCGTTCATTCTTTACTCCTGTAAAAATGCTGTTCTTATTGGCTGGAAGCCTGCGTCAATGCTGGCGAATTCTTCCTTCGCGGTTACGAGCCATTGCTCGAATTCTTCTTTGGTTACGGCGCGGACCTCAATCGGCATGAATGCGTGGTCTTTACCGCAGATTTCGGAACATTGTCCGTAATATGTGCCCGGTTTTTCGATGCGGACCCATGTTTCGTTCAGTCGGCCGGGGATAGCGTCGATTTTCACGCCAAAGGCCGGAACTGTCCAAGAGTGGATAACATCGCCACCCGTCATCAAAATCTGGATGTTTGTATCAACAGGCAGAACAACGACATTGTCGGTAGAGAGCAGGCGGATTTGGTTTTTGGCCGGATCAATTTCGTCTTCGGCCAAAGCGTACGATGAGAAAGCGATGCCTTCGTGGTCGGGATATTCATAGTCCCAGTACCATTGGCGTCCTGTGACTTTCAATGTCATGTCCGGCTCTTCGATACGGTCTTGGTAGTAGAGAAGCTGGAAAGACGGAATGGCGATAACCACCAGAATGGCAACGGGAATGACGGTCCACAGGACTTCGATCAAGACGTTGTGTGTAAATTGTGACGGCTCGGGATTAACTTTGGAGTTGTAACGGATCACAACCCACACCAGTAATACGAGGACGAACAGTGCGATGGCGGCGATGATCCAGAGCAGCATGTCATGGAAGTCACCCATACGTTTGGCCATCGGAGTTGCGGCTTCCTGTAGGTTCAATTGCCAAGGCTGAGGGGCTTGTGCCGTGGCCGGCATTGCCCAAACAGTGACAAGAGCGGCCAGGAGATATCCAAAATTCTTCAAAGTTTTCATGGTTTTTTTCGTTTTTATTCGAATGCTTAGGCCCAAAGCAATGTAGCCTATATTAGTTTCGCGTTACACATAAAAATATATCCAGCTAAAGGCAAGAGCAAATGCTCTTTTTTAAGCGAAAAAATTCATTCCGGATTTTTTGCGGCCCCGGCCAGTGACAAGCAATATAGCGCTGCTGTTTCTGCGCGCAAGATGCGATCCCCCAAAGAAACGGCCTGAATTTTGCCGGAATCCAGCAGCAGCCCCCGTTCCCGATCATCGAAGCCGCCTTCCGGTCCGATCAAAAACGCCTCCCCGCCGTTTTGGGCGGACTGAATTTCGCTGTCCCGTTCCAATGCGCAGATAATTTGAGGAGTGGCGTCCCATCCGGCCAGTTTTTTGTCCATGTCTTGTAATTTGTGCAAACGGGGAATGTCGAGTCGCTCGCATTGTTCGGATGCTTCGATGATTTGTGCTTCAATGCGGTCTGCGTTGATTTTGCGCACCTGTGTACGTGTCGTGAGGACAGGGTGAAGGTCCGTTACGCCCAGCTCTACGGATTTTTCGATCAGGAAGTCCATGCGGTGTTTTTTTAGGGGTGGGAACAGTAAGTGCAGGGCTTTGGCGGGGTTTGCCCCTGTACGTATCTGTTCTTTGACGGTGGCAATCCCTTCTTTTTTACCCAGTTTTTCAATATCGGCGATCCACTCACCGCCCGAGTCGTTGAATACGCGGATATGGTCACCTTCATTCATTCTCAAAACGGATTTCAGGTAATGGGCCTGTCCGCTGTTCAAAGGCGCTGTTTTGCCATTATCGGTCAGCGCAGGCACGTATAATCGCGGATATTTAAAGTGTTCGTTCATAGATTTGGATTTTTGGTTTTGTTCAGAGTTATTTAGGCCTAGTCTTAATGTCATGCATACCGATATTCGCAAACAGGACTGGATAGAGAAGCTGCCCGATACCGTGCAGCCTTATATATATCTGATGCGGCTCGACAGGCCAATCGGCATTTGGTTGCTGTTGTTTCCAGGGTGGTGGTCAATTCTTTTGGCAAGCCACTCCAGCATGGTTTCAATGGGTTCAATCATCTATGCGCTGGTTGTGTTTTTTATCGGGGCCGTGGTGATGCGCGGTGCGGGATGCATTATCAATGATTTATGGGATAAAAACATAGACCTGAAGGTTGAACGGACGGCGGGAAGGCCGCTGGCGTCAGGGGCGTTGACGAGTATTCAGGCGATACAGCTTTTGGTCGGTCTTTTATTTGCGGGCTTTACGATTTTGATCACCCTGAGCGGTACGACGATCGTGCTCGGTATTCTGACGATCCCGATGATTATCAGCTATCCGCTGTTCAAACGCTTTACCTATTGGCCGCAGGCCGCGCTGGGCCTGACATTTAATTTCGGTGCTTTGATGGGGTGGACCGCCATTACGGGCGGTTTGGCGTGGGCGCCTTTCGCAATGTATGTCGGTTGCTTCTTCTGGACTATGGGCTATGACACGATTTATGCGCATCAGGACCGCGAGGATGATGCGATTGTCGGGGTCAAATCAACCGCTTTGAAATTCGGTGATGACAGTAAAAAATGGGTCAGCGGTTTTTATGCGGCGGCATTTTTGTTTTTCCTGTTGGCCTTTTACCTGGCAGGGGTCGGTTTTGTCGGGCTGTTGATGCTCGGCGCTGTCGGGGGGCATTTTTTCTGGCAGATCAAGCAGTGGCATCTGGATAGCAATTCCAGTGCGCTCAGAATGTTCAAATCCAACCGTGATCTGGGATTTGTGATGCTGGCAGTAATCCTGTCGGGGTATATCGGCTTTTAGGTGTCCGCGAGATTGCGCAGGCGCTGTTCGGCGATTACCAGCATCGGCAATTCGATGGTGCCGACACGACGGAGTTTCTCGAACAATGTACGGAGTTGCTCAAACTGGTCTTTGTGTTTTTCCAGCCATTCTTCCGTGATTTTATCGCTCTTGCCTTTTTGACCTTTGGTGTCCTGCAGAATGCGTCCTGCCAAGGAGGCCTGACAGCCGAATAGCTGGTTGATGAGGCCGTTTGTGGCTTCTGCCTGCCAGTGATCGTCCGTATGCAGATGTTGTGCCTGCTGGCGTAACCAATCCATGTGGAAATGTTCGCCCACTTCGAAATATGTGCGA